>CAYPMS010000050.1:0-24306 GCA_964411655.1 uncultured Fibrobacter sp. | reverse complement strand
AATCAATTCACGATTCCAGCCACCGGAATATTCAAAACAAAACAACTCGATTTCATGAAGCCTGTCGGATACCTTCTCTGTCAGCCACATAGAAAAGGCCGGCAGTACAAGCCTATAATCGGATTCTGTTTCAATTATCAGTTTTTTCTTCTTAAGATATGCGATGGCAATAGAATACACGTACTCACTTCTTTTAGAATTCAAAGTAATACCTGTACTTACCAGCTTCTTTAGAAGATTCATTGATGCTCTGTTAAAGCCTCCATTGCGTTTTTTGGTGATACTGCCCTGAAAACATAACCCTGCAATTGTTGCAATATCATTTAAAACCCTCCAGGGAAATGTCTCTGATGGCGGGGGGACATGCTCCACAACCAGGGTTTTATGCAGTACTTTGACAAATTCCAACTGCAGATGCTTCTCAAACTGATTAAAACCAAATATTCTCACGGTTCCATCGTTTGATATTGCTGCATATACAAGAAAAGTAAGCAGAAGAGGATCATCAAAAGGGTTGGATGTCTTAAGTGTTACTCCATGATCTCCACTGAGGTAAACCTGCGCACACCGATACTGCAAACCGGAAGGCAACTGCTGATACATTTTGCATAAAACTTCTGGAGCACTGAATTTTCTGACTGCATCCTCTATCATACTGGATGAAAGAATTTTTCTTGGACCCTCAGAGTCCTTCAGAAAATGTTTAATTACCCACTGGGATGGAAGCTTCTTTATGTAATCGGTAAAACTCAGAGAACCAGGTTTATTCACCTTCATTTTTTTCAAATCGTCTTTACAAAATCCATTCTGACAATCTTCGTTTCAGAGTTTAAAAATAAATGTCGGCACTTTATGAAGTGTGGTTCATTTAAATCGATAGTAAGCCCCACAATTCTGCTTCAACCAGTTTAAAACAATTGCCAAATCCGGTCCTAACGTTTGCAGTAGGGTTCTCACAAGCACTATATTCTACATTTAGCAGAATAATTATTGATAGAGATCAGCTTCTGCAATATTCTTAAAGGAGTAATAGTAATGGTAGATAAAGAACTGCTTAATATTCTTTGCTGTCCTGAGACTAAACAGGATCTGACATTAGCCGATCAGGAACTCATCGATAAAATAAACCAGTTGATAAAAAATGGAGTTTTAAAAAACAGAGCTGGTGAATTGATCAGAGAACCAATCGATGCAGGCCTTATAAGAGAAGACCGCAAATATCTCTATCCTGTCAGAGAAGATATTCCCATTCTTCTTATCGATGAATCTATCCTCATCGAAGATATTGAATCCAAAAATTAAATGTCTTCTGTTCTTCCAAGTGGAACTGTTTTTGAGAATCTTCAGAAATGATTGCAATCATGCTGAACAGTATCACAAAACGGTTCTTCTGAATATCCTCAAAATCATCTTTGCGTTTTGTTTGCAGTAGTCTGCTCCCCCATCTCTTTTTTTCTCAGGTTTCGCTCATGAATCTTTGCATTTATCAAGAGATAGACAACAATCAGAACTATTATTAACATTCCCCGGATAATCAGCAACTGTATTGACACACTCTTTTCCGCCTGATTTTTGACTCCAGATATCTTTAGCACCGACATGGAATCTCCACAAGCGCTTGTTCCAGTCAGAAACAGTCTATAACCGCCGATACTGTCAAATACAATATTCTCCCAGGGAATAACCCACTCGATAGTGACTACTCCCAGGCTATCAAAAAGATTGCGATCGATCTTGTAAACATTGCTTTCCGAAGGCGGAATTTTTAACCATACAGGTTCTTTCTCAGAAGATTGCCTAAAAGAAAATGTCCAGGATGAGCAACTGACAGAACTGTCCGAACGAATGTAACCGGATAAACCCTCAGGTGTAGCAATAGCATCAACATACCACAACTGCTCCTTGTGCTTCCAGATATAAGCAGATTGGGCATTCCATTCTAAAAGAAATCCATCCAGTTGAATTCGCCGCCCATAACGGTTCACAACCATTGAGTGTTCAGTATCTGGATCAACAGTTGAAAAAAGAATGCTTATCATAATTAATTGAAGCATATTTTCCCTCTGAGATTTTTCACCTTTTTATCTGGCACAACGGAACCCGATGCTTAACTCTGCAAAATCGGGTGAAAACCAGTGTCGGTTTGTAATACGAAGCTGAAATGGACCACTATAAAACCCTCCACCCCGGATAACTCTGTAAAACCCGGCTTCCGGACCCGTGGGATCCTGATTTTGTGACATCGAATAGTATTGTTTATCATAAAAATCCATGGTCCATTCCCATACATTTCCAGTCATATCGTATAGACCCCAGTTATTTGGATTATATGATCCCCTGTTCTCAAGTCTGCCATCATAAGCACACTTGTTCTTTGATGGTGATGAGTCACCCCAGGAGTATCGGTTTAACGTTCCCGCTCTGGCAGCATACTCCCATTGTGCCTCACTTGGAAGTCTCAGTCCCTTTGATCTGCAATATTCCACAGCCTGATGCCAGGTAACACAAACCACTGGTTTATCCGGACTGCGATAACTCTCTGGAACAGTGACCTTAATAAAACGATTGCCATTCCATGCCAGACACTTCCCATCATCATAATGAGCCGGTGTACATGCTCCGGAACGTACACAGGAGTCATACTGGGCTACACTGACTTCATACTTCCCGATCTTAAAAGCTGAGAGGGATACCTCATGTTCAGGTTTTTCGTCCTCTTCTGCATCATTATCTGAGTTTCCCATCAAAAAAGTCCCACCGCTCACAGAAAGATACTGACTATAAAGTTGCGATAAAAAAAGAGCAGTGAGTAATTGCCAAAATAAGATTTTGGAGAACAAGGAAATTTTCATACAGAGTTCACTCTTTGGTTTCAATAATCAGCAATACAAGACCAAAAAGCGCAAAAGCCCCTCCTATGAAAATTCTATTAAACAGTTTTTGTCTCTTTTTTTCTTTAATCTCAGCTGCTTTGATCGAATCCAGATAAGCAGCCGTATGTTGCAGAGTTAGTCTGACAGTATCAGAGACGTTGCTTCCAAGAGTGTGATTCTGTTTCATGCTCTGGTAGTTTTCCATTTCTGTACCTATGAGATATTCTCCCGGCTTTAACTGCTTGCCAGAATAGGGAGATTTGCCAACCGATTTCTCATTAAGATACAGAGTAGCTCCTGCAGGTTCAGTGATAATATGAAGGCTGGAGGGCTGTTGAAGAACAAAATGTAACTCCTTCTTCTGAACAGAATCGATTCTCAGCTCCACTTTTTTGAGGTAATATCCTTTTTTTTTCAGAGTAATTATATGAATCCCGGTATCAACTTCAGAAATGGTAAGCGGAGTTACACCCCTCACAGAATCGTTAAGCAGAACAATTACCTCTGAAGGCTCAGTACTGATCATCAGAGTCGATTTCGCGATTTCGGTATCTGACCCCTTTTCTGTGTTCAAACTGTCATTGGAGTATAGTGTATCGGCAGTTCCGACCGAATCTGCTTCACTAGCTGTGACCAGTCTCAAACAGACGGCAGTAATGAAAATTAAAACCAAAATTTTTCTCATAATTTTCTACACCGTTGAAATAAAAATTACCTGTAGCTGATTTTAATATACAATCTGCCCGGAAAGTTGTTTTTTTCTCAAAACATTAAAACAGTTGGGTTACTATAATTGTACAACAGGAATTATTTTTAGCATTACGTTTCAAAAAATTAAATACCAGTTGAGAATGGAACGGAAGGCTGCCCGGACCCGAAATAATGCCCCAGAAATCTATCAAAATCTTATATCTAATAATTACGATTTTTTTTGCCGCAATTACAGTTTCGGGTGAAGATGCTGATAGTTCGAAGGCTCTCAGTCTTCAGAAGGAATCCGACAGCTTAACTGCCAGCCCTAAAAAAAAATCACAAGATATCACTGATACGATCTACTATCTATCAGATTATATCAGCTATGATGCTGAGGAGAAAATACTGCACCTTGCAGGCAAAGCAGAGATTAAATACCAGAATATGGCTCTGTTTGCAGACACCATTTTTTACTCCATAAACAACAATCTTTTTACCGCATCGGGTTCTCCACAACTGATTGAAGGCAAAGACACCACTTATGGAGACTTTATGGTGTATAACATAAAGACCCGCAGAGGACGAGTGCGCTACGCTTCGACGCATCTGGATGATGGCTATTTTACAGGCCAGAATATCATCAAATCTGAGGAAAACGAACTTTTTGTTGATCAGGGGGATTATACTACCTGTGCACACATAGACACACCCCATTACTACTTTTACGGACAAAAAATCAAACTCATACCCAAAGACAAAATAATTGCCAAACCGATTGTACTTAATATTGGTGATGCCCCGGTTGCAGTCCTTCCCTATTTCATTTTTCCCTTAAACAGAGATCGCCGAAGCGGATTTCTTACCCCGGCTATAGGGGGCAATTTTGGCAGAGGTGGTTATATAGAAAATATCGGATACTATCTTGCACCAAACGACTATGTTGACTTTCTTTTTAGAAGCAAGGTTGCTGAATTCAATGATTTCGTCATGGAAATACAAAGCAGATATGCAAAAAAGTATCTGTTAGATGGAAGCCTTTCTGCACGATACGCCTACAGCAGAAGATACAGTGAAGGGATTTCCAATAATCACGAATTCGCTCTGAATTACTACCATAATCAGAACCTTACACCCGATGGACTTACGAAACTCACCGGTACAGGTAATCTTATTACCACCAAAAATTTTTTCAGGGATTTTTCAGAAGATTCTACCGAACTGGTTAATCAGAAACTCACAGCAAACCTGTCACTTTCCAGACGATTTGAAGGGATCAATGCAAGTGCCAACCTCAATTGGGTACGAACTCATGATCTTCAGACCGATAACATCAGTGAGGATCTGCCCTCTTTCAATTTTAGTATACAGAACCGCCCGCTGGTTCCTTTACCCGAATCGATGAGCCCTGACAGTTCCAGATGGTATAACTCCATTTTTTACAATTACAGTACCAAAGGAATTGTAAAGCACACAATCAACAGAAATGATTCTCCGGAAGTATCCTGGCATCCGGGGATGAATCATTCTTTCAGTATCAATTCCACCCAGAAACTTTTCAAGTATATAAACCTGACTCCCAGTTTATCTGTAAACATGTCAAGTTTTTACGGCTACACAGATACTGCAGTCATCAGGTATGATACCCTCAAAGACACCATCACCTACAGGCTTTCAGGCTCTTTCAGAGACACCCGTTATGATGATTACAGCTATCCGGTCATAAGCAGAGACACCATCTCTACCGATCAGAGGGGTAATCCTGACACAATAGAGATCAGAAGAGAACACCGCAAGGTTACTGCTGTCAGGAACATACACGAATCATCCTTTGCCAATGATTTTACCTGGCAAACAGGTGTAAACCTCTCCACTAATCTTTATGGTCTTTTCCCCATCAGGATATTTAATTTTGCAGGGCTGCGGCATACTCTCAGCCCCAGTATCGGTTACAGGTTTGTTCCCAAACACGACCAGGACAAGGAGTTTTTTGACATTGGAATACCCTATTACAAGGGGCGCAAAAGATCACAGATGCTGGACATCTCTGTATCAAATCAGTTTGATGGAAAAATCCTGAAAGAGAAAGAGGGCCTAACCAAGCCTGAGGAACATAAATTCCATATGCTGTCTGTAAACATGAACACCAGTTATGATTTCGAAAAAGAAAGCAGAAAATGGAGTGATCTTAACCTGGATGCTAACACTACTATAAAAGGACTCAATATCCGATACAGTTCCTCTTTCTGGTTCTACGATGAAAAGAACTCTTTGAGCATGCCCATAATGAAAAACATGAATATCAGCTTCAGTACCGGAACACTTAGCGCAAAAGGAAAATTCTGGGATGGAGACCTTCTGGTTTTAGATTCGCTTAACACCGATGATCCTTTGAAATATGGAAATAAGGGAGCTCAGAATTGGCAAATCAGTATCAGCCCCTCCTATAGCTATTCCTTGAAACGGGACAGCCCTGGGGAGATGTTCACACCGGAAAAGTACTACTCACTAAGTGCATCTGCATCTTTGAATTTTACCAGAAACTGGTCCATGAGCTGGAATGGTACCTATAATTTTAATGATGATCAGTGGAGTCATAATAGTTTCACCTTCCGCTGCGACCTTGAGTGCTGGGACATGTATTTCCAGTGGCGACCCGAAAAGATCAATCCCGGATTTTATTTCAAAGTCAATATAAAGAAAATTCCTGAGATCAAATGGGAACAGAGACAGTAAAAAGAAAAGCATAACGAATATAGATAATGAAATGTAGCTTTAAAGCCTCTTTTTTCAAAAACAGCCTTCAGAAAATTGTCACATGCATAAAAAATGTGGCTTCAAAGTCCGTTTTTTCCGATTCAGTATAGCAAAATTCCGATTCAGCATTCCAAAAAACCTGTATCATAACCGCTCCCCTTTTATACTGAAACATCCTGTCTGGTTTATTATTGTCATGCAATTTTCTCTACAATGACCTTAAAACTGTTTATGCGCGAAATTCATACCTGATTAATCAGTGTGGTAAAAAAGGCCCTCTAATCTCCCAAAGAGGGACTGGTCCTTCGAGATCAAATCCACTTAGTAATATTAAGGAATCTTAAAGCCATCCAACGGGATTTTGAAGGCATGTATTTTACAGTAAAGATATTCCATGACAAAAACATCGAATATTGAAGCAGAACCTATAAATATCTCTTTAATTTGCTGCTCTCTTTTGCTAATATTAAATTTAAACTGAAGAGAATAGGTATACTGGAGAACAGTTACCACCAAAGACTGACTTGCTTTATTTTTATCTGTACAATCCTGATACCGGTAAGAATTCTGTTAAACAGACGATTTTCACAGATTAACGGTATTCGAATTCAGAAAATCATTCCTGTTTGAAAAAGTAACATCTTGTTAATTTCTAATAATAGTTGACCTTGTTCAGGTTACTGACAGCAAATCAAGTATCGAAGTGCGAAGGAGGGATGGACAATGTTATCGTTGAAAGAAAATGTTTTTGAGACTCTGAAAAACGGCAAGCCCGATTCTTTTGTTAATGGATGGGAGCCATTTCCTCAGGTGTGGGATCCTCTGTTTTTCTACTTGTGTCCGGTTGCACCTGGATCTACTGCAGTCAATCCATGGGGCATAACGCTTCACTGGGAGCAGGGTCATCCTGGTGTAATGCCTATCATAAACGAAAAAAACAAGGTTTGTCCTGATATCAGGCAGTGGCAGAAATACTGCAAGGCACCCGAAATCGAAAAAATGGAGTTTGACTGGTCTCAGGCAAAGGAAACGGCGGAGAAGATAAGAGCCCAGGATAAATTTGTAATGACATGGATTGTCACTGGCCTGTTTGAATCTTTGCACTTCATGATGGGTTTTGAAGACACACTCTGTAACTTTCTGGTTGAACCGGAAGCGATGCATGATCTGATTGCCTATATCACCGATTTCAAGAAAAAACATATCCAGCTCCTGATCGATCATCTTCATCCTGATGTGATAATGTTTCATGATGACTGGGGCACAAAGCACAATTTATTCATGCACCCGGATGTCTGGCGTAAATTCTTCAAAGAACCATACAGACAGATTTATGGAATGATGAAGCAGCAGGGAATTATCACCATGCACCATGCTGACAGTTACTGTCAACCGATAGCACCTGATATGGTTGATGTAGGAATCGATATCTGGCAGGGGGTTCTTCCTTCAAATGACATCATGCAAATAAAAAAAGATACCAACTTCAAATTAACCCTTATGGGCGGAATCGAAGCATCGGTCGTGGATTGTGAAAACTGGAGCGAAGATGTTGTTCGTGCTGAAACCGCAAGGGCCTGCAGGGAGTATCATGAAGGAGGTTGCTTTATCCCCTGTCTCACCTATGGAGCAGAACTCGTAATCTATCCAGGAGTAAAGGAAGTGATCATGGATGAGGTGAGAAATCAAAACAAAATCTTTTTCCCCGGCAACTGAAGTGCCGGACTTGAAGTTCTACTGTTGAGGTGAAAGATATTTGTAAAAACACTGGTTGCCGATTGTTTCAGAGTCGGCATCCCCCTGTTTAACAAGTTTATCAAGCAGAACCGAGAGATAGTTTATGGTAATGCCACTGACACTTGAGAGTTCTTCTATTGTCGATGGCCGACGCCTGAGAAGACTCAGTATCGTCTGTTCGGCATCAGGACCGGGGATCTCATTCTGAGATACATCTCTTAATTTTCTGGAAATAATTTCTACCGGAAGAGGGGAGAAGAACGCTGCTATTTTTTTCAAGGTTTCGACAGACGCCACTTTGACCCATTCATAAGCCCCGGAACGATCCAGACTATTTAACTGCACCCGTGTAGGCTTGATTTCCAGAAAATAAGATTTGAACCTGCTTAACTCTTCAGGATTATCATTTACTCCAGGTATAATGAAAACTTCCACCCAAAGATTACCCTTGTACTCCTGAGAAAGAGCTTTTAAACCTTCCAGAATGCATCTGTTATCCAGAGAAGGATGAGGCCGATTGACCTTTGAAAAAGCTTCATCTGAGATGGCATCAACAGATGGGAGTATCAGATCGAACGGCATAACCTCTGCACGTACTTCAGGCAGAGTAAAAAGCGTTCCATTAGTCAACAATGCGGTCTTATATCCGGGAAATTCTTTCTTAACAAACCTGATACATTTTCCCAGGGCAGTGTTCAGTGTCGGCTCACCACTGCCACCGAAAGTAACGTAATCCAGTTTGGGGTTCTGATGCAGATAATCGGAAAGTTCTGCAATTATTTCATCACCGGATACATGCTCTTTCCGTTCTACGGTAAGCTGAGTAGTTTTTCCGCATTCACAATAGGCACAATCCAGTGTGCAAACCTTTAGTGGCATCATATCCACACCCAGTGAAATTCCCAGGCGCCTGGAATGAACCGGTCCAAAAAGATGAGTATATTTCATTGAAAGATTTCTACTCCAATTCTCAAATTTAATTCTAAGGTCCGAAAAGCCTGTTAAATCTCAGAGGAGGGACTTTAAGATTTTCTTAATAAAGCCACAGTGTGATGATCCCGAACATCTCACTCTCCTTCCGGTCCAAAGTCCGCCTCCGTGGGATTTAGGGGACTTAGCCCATCCTGGGATTTTGCGTGCCATCCTCCATGAGATTGAGGCTCTCTTCAGATCATCGATCCTTCAACAGCGACTTCAGGCTTGAGAGGATGATTGGTTTTTATCAAAAAACGCCCCTGACGCTTCTCTTTATTAATCAGGTCAGTAGTTATTTTCAACCGATAAGAGTAGCTCCCCTTATCTTTTGTGTTTTGTGGTCCTGAAAGCTTGTAGTCCACATACAGTGGTAATGCAGACTGCCATGCCGGTCCATTTGATGCATCACTGTATGATTTGAATGCAATCTCAGAGATCTTAAGATCTTTGATTGTGCTTAAAACTTCGATTTCCGCCTGCAGTTTTTTTGTTGAAGAATCAACGGTCATCTGGATGTAGTTAACAGGAAATTCTATATAGGATTTCAGTACTCCACCTAAGGACAGCTTCAGAGATTCGTTATTTTTGGCATTCGAATAAACTGTGACATACTTACGGAATTCACCAAGACCGATTCTGTCAACAGCTATCTCCTGAGTTACTTTTCCCGAAGCACCCGGTTTAATTATGGAATCATAATTAACTGCTGTACAACCACAACTGGCCCTGATTTTTTGTATGATCAGAGGTTCATCTCCGGTATTTTTTATGATGAATGTATGTCTTACACTTTTACCGGCTCCCTCATATACTGTACCTGCATCGACATCTGTACTGTCTACAGAAATCATGGGAGCTGCAGTTACAGCCAATTGCATGGACAAAATACCTAAAAAAACACTACTACATAAATTTTTATTCATGGAAACCTCCATCTGGCACAAAGCACATAATTGATAGAGAAAAAAAATAATTTAAAGCAGCAAAGGTATTACGTTCTAATATATTTAAATAGTAACAACTAAGCTCCTGAAACGGAAATATGAGCGGGAATACCCGGATATAATAAGAAAACAAACATTCCGATCTTAATTCCAATTCTTTGTTTATAGATTTCTTTCTTCCTTATTGCAATCAGATACTGTTTTGTTATTTTTATTCCTTTCAAACCTTAAACCTGTTACTGAGATAAAATTATTTTCACATAAAAATTGTTCAGACAGGATTGAGAAAAATGGTTGAGACACCGTTGATTGACAAAGAAACTGCAGCAGACCGCTCGGCAATCGTTCGGCTGCATAATAAAGGAGAGTTCTGGAAACCCTGTCCGGGAACAAAGGGATACATCTGTTGCGGTTATCAGATCCTCACACCATCTACCGGATGTGGCATGTACTGCAAATATTGCATTCTGCAGGCCTACTTTCCATATCAATGTCAGATATTATTTGAAAATTTCGGTGATCTGGAAAAAGAAGTTCATACAAAATTGGGTAACAGGTCTGATGTAATAAGATTTGGAACCGGCGAATTCGGTGACAGCCTTTACTCGGAACACAAAACCGGTGTTGCCGGAAAGATCGCCAAACTTCTGGAACCTTACCCAAACGTGATTGTTGAGTTTAAGACCAAAAGCACCAATATTGAACCATTAAAGACAATCAGAAAACCACAAAAGGTGATTATCGGTTTTTCATTGAATACACCGGCAATGATTGAGAGGATGGAGAGCGGGACCGCTTCGCTGGAACAACGCTTAGATACAGCAGTACGATGCATTGAGATGGGTTTTTATGTGGCATTTCATTTTGATCCTATGTTTATCTACAAAAACTGGGAATCCGAATATCGCGATGTGGTCAGAAACATTTTTAAAAAGATATCCGATCCCTCTAAAATTGCCTGGGTTAGCATGGGGGGATTCAGAACTATGCCAGCCCTGAAAAACCTGCTTAAACAAAAAAACGATCATCTCAATCTTTTCTCTGGAGAGATGATTACCGGGATGGATGGCAAATTACGGTATTTCAGACCCTTGAGAACAGCCCTGTACACAGCAATGGCTCAGGAGTTTGAGATTCATTATCCGGAAATCACACTCTATCTCTGTATGGAGAGCCCGGAAATCTGGCAGGATTGCGGAATGAAAAAGCGGATCCCTGACGGGCTGGTCCGATATCTGGACAAACGTGCTCAGGTTATACTTGGCCTGGGGCATAGCTCTACGGCCTCCTAAATCCCCAAGGAAGGACTTAGGACCGGAAGAGGACAAAACCTCAGGGATTAGTCACCAGTAACATTTGGAGAGCTGATGAATTCAGGGCAGAAAGTGAGGTTCAAACCTCTTTTACTTCGATATTCGATATTCCAGAAATCATTACCATAAAATGGAGAAACCATGGCTAAAATAGGCAATTTTGAATTAGGAAGAAAGCCGGGAATTGTGGCTATTATCGACGAAATGATCTCTGTTGAAGAAATAATAGCACTCAAAGGTAAAGGAATCGATCTGATTGAATTAAGAATCGATTGTTTTGATGCCCCGATAAATGAGACTGTTTCTTATGTAAAAAAAATCCGTTCATCTGCAGATATTCCTTCGATCGGAACCGTTCGTGAAACCGAATTAAACAGAAACAATCGTCTGGAGTATTTCCAGGCTATTGCTCCCTTTGTTGATTGCGTAGATATAGAGCTTGGTACTCCCATCTCAAAAGAGATTCTGGCTTGTAGTAAGGGCAAGACGATTCTGGTTTCGGAACATGATTTTGAGAAAACTCCAACTGTTGAAGCTTTGCAGTCTATGGTTGACAGAGCACTTCTTCAAGGTGCAGATATCGTAAAAATTGCAGTAATGGCCCAAAGCACTGCGGATGTAACGCGGCTGCTAAGATTTACTGAAGATTGTAAGGTGCCGCTGGTGACAATCGCAATGGGACCATTAGGATCGATATCCAGAGTAATAGCCCCGCTTTTTGGTTCTCTGTTTACCTATGGGTTTATACACAAGCCGGTTGCACCGGGACAGCTTTCAGCCGGAAAACTTGTAGAAGAGCTATCCCTTTATTTTCCCACAAGGCAGGATTATCGGTAAATCGCCCTTTTGGATTTATAATCCGGCATCAGGAGAAGATCCCAGTTGTCGAAATCATATCCGATTGCGAATGTAAAACGATTTCCACCTCTGGGAGCCTTCTGATCCAGTCCCTTATCCCAGCGAAGTTTTACGGCGAAAGGAAGATTATTGAAGCTTTGAGCCTCCAGACGTAACTCCAGTCCAAATGCAAGCAGCCAGTCATCACGGTCAAAATTTTTAAAATCCGAAGGATTATCCCAGGCTGCTCCACCTGAAAGATTAACAGCTCCGTGTAGTCTTTCCAGGTAGAAAAACCAGATTTTCTTATCGATCAGATATCGTGGCCATAATGGAAATCTGTAGGACAATTCACCCTGAATTACTGCTTTTCCGCTAATTTGTGCTGTATCGTATTCGATTTCAACAGTATCATTCTGAGTTATTCTTTTGATTTTTGTATCCCGGTAATAATAGGAATAACCAGGAATCCAGGCTGCCGGAAGCAGAAAGGAGGGTATTGGCGTATCTTGTTTAACTACTTTTATTGCTGTTCCCATAAGGTCCAGATGCAGATCATGGCGTCCAAGCCAGGGTGCCGGTATACCCATTTTAGCATGACCGAGAACCCGATGATACTGGTAATCGTCGTAGCGTTCCTTAAGGGTACCATTATCTGTTGAAAAGCTGTTTTCCTCTTTTAAAGCATGCTGATCCCAGAAATCGTATTGCAGTTTAGCTACCAGACCTACCGGTGAGATAGCGCTCTTAGCTTCCGATTTCTTTGCAGCAAAAGTGCCCATTACCCCAGTTCTGAATGCTTTGTTCAGATTGTATTTAAAAACGGTTACTTCATCGAGCTGAAGCCGGATATCATAGAAATCCATGCCACCGAAAAGATGAAGGGCCATCTGGTTTCTGGAACTGGAACCGTTGCCTGCAAAATGAGTAATTCTGAAGAGAAGGTCCTGAATCTGTGCATTGTAATATGTAAACTCGACCGCTTCTTCCACTTCATTGAAAAACCAGTCTCTTGCTGCAATTCCCCGCATGGTGTAATCAAAGGAAAGTGTAAAAGGAAGAAGCCGGGTGGAACCAAAAACTCCCAGATCGTAATTGTTTTGGACATCAAAAAAGCCCTTCTTCAGTTGGAGCATTTTGGCAAGCTGGCTAGGTTGCACAAACAGATATCCATTTAACTCAGATCCCAAATCCGAAAGTGTCCAGGGGTCGATCAGATTGAATATGAATCCGGTCTTTAGTACCGTTTTGCCCTTATTGACATTTCCATCCTGATTAACTGTCTGCTCTCCAAAAAGGACCGGCATTACCAGCAGTTGCCTTGGAACACCACGGAGCGCTTTTTGTGGAGTTCCAGCAGTGGAGCCTGAGGGAAGCGGGTATTTGATCATGGGTGAAAGAGGATTCTCCAGTAATTCTTCTGATAAAACATTGATACTGTCTAACAGATAAATGCCATATCCTTCCTTTGCATAACCGGCATAAGCCAGTTTTTTTCCATCTGGAGACAGTGCTGGAGCGAAAGCTCCACCTGCGACATTGGTAATCTGCTGAAGCTTCTTCGATTCAAAATGATAACGATAGATATTGAAAATTCCATTTTTGTCTGAAGAGAAGTAAAGATATTTTCCATCAGGACTGAAGCAGGGGTCTCTCTGGTCAAATTCACTGCTGCAAAAAACCTTACAACTATTATCAGAGGTATCATAGATTGCTATCTTGCGGTTTTTCTTATCAAAAAAGCTGAAAGCGATATCTTTACCATTGGGAGACCAGTCCAGGCTGTAAATGTATCCGATTTCAACGCTGTCCGATTCCACTGGAAAGATCATTTTATCGTATTTCCCGCTGGTATCGGTGATTGACAGGAAAAATCGATCGACAGACCTGTATGCATATGCTATTCTGTCGCCGGAAGGAGAAAAAGTTGAGCTGAACACACTTTTTTTCCTGGTAATCTGCCTTTCTGTCTTATGAAACAATCTGAGTTTCTTTTTATCCGGAGAAAGAGTATCGGTAAAGAGATCCAATACCCTTGTTCCGCCACTGCGGGCAGGAAGCTGAGACTTGGCTGAATGCGCACTGGAAAAACAGATCTTTCCGGATGAGGCATGTATGTCGTAAATACTGTTTATCCCCATTTCAAACCGTATCTTCTGCTTCTGCTCCACAGTATCACTGAGGGAAAAAGAGAAAAGGTGCTTTTTTGAGTAATCATTCTTGCCGTTTGAAAGGAAATAAATTTTGGAACCATCCGGAGAGAATTTTGGCCACAGGTTAATAAAACCATCCTCATTGATTTTTCTTCCATAAACCTGTGTACCGATATCGGTGATTTTCTGCCGGTATTTTTTTAACAGATGACTTTTCCACTCTTCATAGAGTTGTTCACCGGAAATTCCCAGCACATTTTTTATAACCCGATCAAAATCCAATCTGTTTATTTTTGCACTCTCCCGCAGCATCAGCACAACTTTATCGTAACCGTATTTTTCCGCAATATAGGAGACCAGCGCGAAACCATGGTTATAGCTTTTCTCGTAATCATCACTCTTTCCGGAACCCACCTGCATGTGCCCCCATGAGAGAAGCTTATCGGATAGACACAGTGTACGTAAAATCATGTCCCTGTGAGAATCCCAACTGTCTGCCCCGTGCCGCGAACTTTCATACTGGGCAATACCCTCGGTGAGCCAGAATGGCAGGATGCTCGTGTTCAGAGATTGGAAAACCTCCATCCTGTTTTTCTCATTCGGATGTGAAAAGAAACCGAAGCGGATATCTGTTATTGCAGGGGAAAGCTTTAATCCGCTGGTGATAGAAACGATATGTGCATATTCATGAGTTACAACATCATCCCACCAGTCATGGGTTCCTCTCAATTCAAAATCCGAATCATGAGTCCACAGGGTTATGGTGTTGGTATAGGGAAGTGCCCAGCCGTTACTGTAATCACTGTTAATGATCACCACATCGGTTTTCGATGGAAGAGTAAGTCCGTAAATATCCTTGTAGATACTGTAAAGCTGCTCAAGTTTTTTGCCCGCCTTCTCAACCAGATGCCCGCAATTCTGCATATATGATATTCTGAAGTGTTCGGTATTTACAGTTTCAAATTTAAGCCCGCATGCATTAAATCTGGCAAAAGAACTGCTATAGAAGATTGTAAGAAGTAAAAAAAGAACAGCTTTATGTTTCACTGTGAACCCTGTCCGGTTTATTTGATAACAGCCATTTTCCAGAACCTGGAATGTCTTTTCCCGTTGATAGTTGCCTCAAGTCGGCATCTGTAAACACCTGGACCGAACTTCTCAATAGAAACATTATGCTCATTCCAGCTTGGGTAACTTCCAGTAAGCTCCTCTGGAGGATTTCCCATCTTTTTCTTTGAGTAAACGAGAAAACCGGTTATGCTGTATATGTCGAGTCGAACGTTTGTAGCCGGGCCTGAAAACTGATATTTAATTGTTACATTTTTGACACCTCTGGCCGGATTGGGATAACTGAAAAAACTGATTGGTTCACTCGAAACAGCCAAAACCGGTAAAGGCAGTCCGCCATAAGTAAAAGAACGGCCATTGTCATATCCGGGCATAGGCCAGAAAAGAGAATCCGGAAGAATCTGTCTATCAATTTCCCATCTATAAACCCATCCTTCACTCGATACTGCAATCAGATCCGGAGTGTTGTCCCGATCCATAAAACACAGCATCGGCGAACAGATAAGAGGTGATCCTGCTGTCAAAGGCCAACTGGATTGTAAAATGGAGTTGTTGTTAAGGGGACGCTTTGCCTCTTTTGTCAGGGCATCGACCAGCCCTCCAGGGGTGATGTCATGAGCAATAAGCGAATCATTATAGTTTAAAATGGTATCCATCTGTGCTCTGGTAAAATCGGTAATGCTATCGAGTGCTCCGTTTTCAAGATAGAACCACACAGTACCGGAATTAAGGTCTGCCTTCACCACCTTTGCAGCTCTGAATGTTATATTTTCGCCTGTAGCCGAAGAAAAAAGAACAAGAGGTTCTCTGTTTGTTCCGCATACAATCGCTGGGGATGACTGGACACTGCCGCGCTGATACCAATAACGGGTATCAAGATATGCCGGCCATCCGCTGAGTAAAGCATTCTTATAGTTGAATGCATATATTCCGTTTGTACCGCTTATAACTATGTCCAGATATCCATCTTTGTCCAGATCTGCAAGTGCAGGTGCGGAATAATTTACCGGCAGAACAGTCCGGTCATCAGCCTTATGCTTGCTGGAATCGATGTAGGTGTAAGTTGACGGCCAGTCTGTAGGCTTTTCCCTCCATCCCTTTGCCAGAGTCAGATTTAATTCATAGACCCAAAGGCCATGCCTGCTGTCCGAAACCACAATTTCCAAAGCAGTATCACGATCAAGATCTCCGCTAACCAAAGTATATGGACCGATTCCAGGAACAACAGTGGATAATTCAGCACTATTTTTACCGTCTGTGCAAATGGAAAGTGTACCATCACTCTGAATTACAGCTACGGAATAGGATGACCCTTTCAGTGATGCAACAGCGTTGACGGTGCTATCCGACTTCAGTTTAACTGAGTGCACCGGGTTCATGAAATTGCCGAAGAAAACCACTCCGTTTCTGCAACCCACAGCCCATGCCGAATCTTTGTAGCTGCAAACGTATGAAGAAGGTGTAGCACTCAGCCTGATTGTATCAAAACGAGCTTCAGCAGGACTCAATGAACTTAACGAATAGATACACCCATTCGCAGAGGGCATAAAGACCCGGTTGGCAACAACCGAAGGCATTGCAATAATCTGAGCTAAACTGTCAAGAAAGCTGATTGTATCAGAATTGTAAAGAGTGTCTCCTTTAAGATCTACACGATCCACCAAAAGTAATTTTTTATGATAACCTGCCCCGGACAGAGTATCTGCAGACCAGGCATAGATCTTTCCACTTTTACTTACAAGAACCAGTTCTGCCGATTCGCTTGATTGATCAAAATTACCGTATACCGGTTCAAAAAACTCTTCCGGTGCAGCTCTCTTTGGCCACATTGGAGCCAGATAATCCCACTGAACTGTAACCTTGAAAACGGAATCGGAGATATTGGAAGTATAGTGATGATGAGAACCTCTCATAAGAACGGAATACTCTTTTTGTATGCTGCTCTGAGGTGTAAACTGCAGTTTTATCCAGGAGTGCCCACCATCGTTACTCCGTGTCGAGGGTCTGGTATAGGGACCGAATCCGTTGACCCGTACGATTTTGGATGAAGAATCGATAACCGATTCATACGGAAAAACGTCTTCAGCACCGCCAAAGTCATAAACCTGCTCACCCAAAATATTCTGAAACTGAACGCTGATATCCATTACACCATCAGCTTCCACCAGTCTTACACCTTTATAGGTTGAATCGTTGTTTACCATATTGTACTGCAGCCTCTGGCGTATAAGGTGCTCATCCACATGCCAGACAAGAATGCCGGATGCCGGCAGGCCGATGTCGTTATTTTCTGGTAATTTAACAGTACGGGAAGGCCCTACGGTTTCTTTGAGTACAGTATCCAGCTTGACATGAAAAGGATAGGCAGCTATAGGTTTTCTGCGATGATCGGTTGTATCATAATTAAAGAGGTTTTCATTACCGGAAAGGTTACGCTGACGGTTTTCGATAAGATAGTATTCATGATTATTGATAGGGACCATCAGTATTGTAGTATCATTACCTGGCTGACCGCTGTCAATTTTGTTTAATACAGTTGACAATGCTTTGACAGAATAGGTATTTGCCACACCCACAGGGGCTACCTTCGGTTCATCCCAGCCCATAAATGCACGTACCCAGGCTGAAGGGTATGGAGGAATGAATCCGTTACCATTGAAATCGGCACCAATATCCATTATACAGAAGCCACCAACACCCGATCCGGAGCTGGCCCAGAGATCAGGAATACCCATTTGACGGGCAATCTGGTTAACCAGAATACCTTGTATACCGCAATTAAGACTGTCCTGATTGGCAGTTTCCGAACAGATCATCAGCTCATCGATAAGCAGAGTGTTCTTCCCCTGCACCAGTATTCCATTCTGAGCAAGTCCCAAAGAATCCCGGTAATATTTGAAATAGTCAGATGTTATGAATACATCATACATGTCAGCTTCAGAATCCATACGGGCATCTGTAAAGTAGGTCGCTCCGGCATGGAAAATCAGAAAAACCGTTTTAAGCCCTGATTCATCGCGAATAGTGCTGTCGGAAGGATTGAAACTGAGGCCGGAAAAAGGAGATTTTTCCGGTATCTTGCTGACTTCCAGTATTGCATCTCTTGAGAAGCGAAGCAGACCAGTCGATTTCCTTTCATAGTATTGTTCCTGTGTTTCACCTTTCTTTTTTCCACCCGGGGAGTATTTGGGAAGGCTTTGGGGCACAGTATAGGGTTTGCCATCAGGATCTGTGCTGTACAATGAATATTTAAGGATCAGTTTACCACGAGAAACTTTCCTGTAATATTGGGCGACGGTTTCAAGCTGATTAATAAAGTAAAGCGAATCGTGTGGATGGTCGTCAAACTTATAAACAGTATCATTGCTGTTTAGATACCACCGGAATTCATCCTTTTCCTTGTCCCCGCCACCTCTCATTTCGAACCGGCCGTTACCGGTAGTCAGGTAAGAGGTGTCGGCTTGGAATTCCACCATGAAAGCCATTATACGGATCGTATCAGGCTTACTTTTATGAAAATTGATAGACCACCGGTGATCACGAGCTGTTTCCACCAGCCGTTTCTGTGAGCTTGTTCTGAGAAGTGCTTTCTGGGCGAAACCGGCAGAAGCGGCTAAAAGCAATATCAGAAAAAAATGATATATTGAACCTTTAATATGCATTTACAATAGTCCTGTCCAGTTACAGATCCCAAACCTTGGCAGAAAACTCATCAAATTTAGTAATCAAACATAAAAGATATTCGCCACTGTCCATCACGAACACCGGTAGCACCATCTTTATTAGAATTGATTTTCTGCAACAATCCCTTCATAAAGCCTTCGGGAGCCACAATATAGGAGAAGTCAAACTTGAGAGTTCCGTATTTTAACCCCAGCCCCAGATTCAATTCGTAGCGTTCACCTATATAATCAAAGAGCAATCCGCTTCGAACAGCAATCACGTTATTATACCAGTATTCCATTCCCAAATTGATATTGATTTCCTGCAATTCCTCTTCCCAGTTATCAGCTGTATCGGTAACCAGATCTGTAATCAGAGCTTTCCAGAATGGATCCGGTTTTTCATAGAAATAGTTCTTGACAACTTCCTTGTGCAAATCAAGCACAAATTTCAGATCGTGAATCGGTGTCTGAACAGCCCTGTATGCCAATCCCAGGCGAAGAGTAAAGGGAATGGGATCCACGTTATCGCGGTCAATATAGAAGATATGCGGACCCATGTTCTGAAGCATGAATCCCAGATCGAAGCCTTTCAGGAAAAAGTCACGCTTTAAAACCGCGACATCCAGGGCAAATGTATATCCAACACCTTCACCGCTTGGGCCTCCGGGAGCCAGTGCGCTAACCACATATTTCGCATTTAATCCTAAAGAGAGATCCTTTTTTGTGATCGGGAAACCATAAGAGAGGTTAAACACTCCCTCCCAGGATTTGACTCTCCTTGTTTCATTACCTAATGCATCATAGATCTGGTTCTCACCCATGAAAAGATAGTTGATAGACAGACCGATAGTCCCCCAATCCTGGGTCGGGAAGATCTGGCCAATGTAAAGATGCCACAGGTCCGGAATACCAAGTTCCGGTAAAAGCTGCTCAAAGGCGATATAGGATTGCTTGTTTGCCCTGTCATACTGGTTAAGAATCTTATCTGTACCAATCCAGATATCGTTGTCATGGATATTGAGTGCGGTAACACTGTCGCCTTTAAGAGAATTTTTCGAATGAAATGAATTCCATTCCGGATCACGCTCGACCAGATTTCCTTTATCATCGGTTTTAGGTTTGTGTGCTTTATAGCTGATAACACCTTTATTGGTTCCTATCCAGACAATGCCGCTTTTCTCTTCGCTTATGGAAGTAACAATGCAGTTTGGGAGTTTGTAGCGTTTCCATGCTGTTTCATCGTAAATGCAGATACCATACTCACCACCGATCCACAATTTATTATCCGAATCAATCATCAAGGCATTTACCCTGTTGAAGAGAAGACCATGAGCGGAATCAAAAACGGTTATGGCAGTGTCACCTATCTTGTAAAGGCCTTCATTTGTGCCAACGTAAATATTATTTGTTTTATCAAACTGAACAGCGTTTATTTTATGCAATGGCAGCCCTGAAGTAGTATCATAGCTTTTCCATTTACCTGTGGCAGAGAGTACGGCCAAACCTTTGTCGGTTCCAACCGCAATATCGCCTCTGGAGCTTAACGCCAGAGAGGTAATTTTATTGGATGGCAAGCCATCCCTTACAGAATAATATTTCCATTCTTCTTTGTTATAGCGCCACAAGCCATTTGCAGTACCAACCCATATACGTTCTGAATTATCCAGAACCAGTGCATTTACAGCTTCATTTACTGCGATGGAGAAAGGAATTTTAATTTCAGTCAGATTCGCAAGTGTTATGTCTTCGGTTTTAAGAATATCGTAAATTTTTCCTGCAGAAGAACTGGTTGTAAGCGAATCAAAAGAGCCAGTCAGTGAAGCACTTGTGGATTTGGATGCATCAGATGAGGCAGAATCCGGTTCAACCGAATCTGAGACAGATAACTGAAAAGGTTTGGAGATGATTTCAGAGATTTTTCCTGAGGTGCGTTCAAAAGAAGAAAGATCGACGATCTGCCTGGCAAGGGCTTTAGCGGTTGAATCGGGATTTGCTGAATTATGTTTTATCAGAGCTTTTTTCAGCAAATCCTTAATATCCGCATACCGTTTCATTTCGATTCCGTTTTCTGCTCTGATCGCCCAAATCGCATCTTTTAACTGCAATTCATCATCATTGGTAAGGAACTTGTTTGCGATGTCCTCAATTTTATCATCGGTTTGAACCAGATAGACCTCATAGGACTCCCAGTGTTTTCCATTGAAATGGAGTAACCCCTTGTCGGTTCCTGCCCATATATTGTCTTTAAAACCAAAGTCTTTTTTCTTCTTGGAAGCAATGGAGGTAACAAGTTGATTGGAAGGAAACGAGTGTATCTTCCAGGAATGTGCCAGTGGAGCCTGTCCAAGTCCTGCAGGATTATAATAAGTAGCACTGGCATCATCGGCCAACCCGGTCATCGCTTCTCCCATACCGGTTGCGCGTGCTCCAGGAGGAAATATAAGCGTTATAACAGCAGATTCACCAACACCAGCCATGGAAATACCTATGCTGATCAGAGTGAAAAATAATGATGCCCTTATAAACGCAGCTTTTCGTAGTGTTGAAATCATGCAGATATACCTCATTAAACAGTTTGTTTATTAATTGTTTTCCAATCAGGTAATGCAGGAGGAGAGTCATTAGGGAAAAGGGGACTCATACCCAGTTCCGTAGTATCCTTGAGATTCTCTTTGCCATGGTGTGGAATAATACAACAAGTGCAGCCTAAATGAAAAGGCGGAATTATCCGGGGATAATGAAATATTTGCTGTCTGGTCACAAAATTTCCTTTGCGGAAAAAATTCAGGCAAACCGGACATTCAACAGGAGTAAATTCATAATAATAAAATTCAACGCCATCTTTATCCCCCTGTTCAATCGTTTCAATGTTTCGGTTAAGCGATTCATTCCATTTCTCTATCAAAATATCAATATCCTTTAACCAATCCTGAGTAGCCTTTATAAGTTCGTTCTGGCTGAGGAGATATTTTCGGATATTTTCCTCCGTTGGCCTGATCTTCAATAACTCCTCACGAGGACTGCGACGTATAATAGAATAGATCCCACTGGCATGAATCAGAGCGTTCGAAGGCTCTTCCTCCTGTACAAGCTCTCTGTTTAACCCGATTCTTATTGCAACCAACACCAGAATCAGAAACAGGACAATACCAATAACGGCTAAAACCATAATTTATCCTTTCTGCCAGTGGTGAATAAATTCAATACAGCTAATCCGGACATTATCACATATTAGCCACTATTTCCCGGCCAAACTGGGAACAGGAAACAGTTTTTGCATTTTCCATCAGGCGGGCAAAATCATAAGTGACAGTTGCTGACGCAATAGCCTTCTCTAATCCTTTTATTATAAGATCCGCTGCTTCAGTCCATTTCATATACCGAAGCATCATCTCTCCGGAAAGAATCACCGATGCCGGATTAACTTTATCCTGGTTCGCATATTTGGGAGCAGTTCCATGAGTTGCTTCAAAAATCGCATGACCGGTAATGTAATTGATATTTGCTCCAGGGGCAATTCCTATTCCCCCAACCTGAGCTGCCAGCGCATCAGAGATGTAATCACCGTTTAGATTCATAGTCGCCACTACATCAAACTCATCTGCACGTAAGAGTGCCTGTTGAAAAAATATATCCGCAATCGCATCTTTCAACAGAATTTGCCCTTCCGGCACCTTTCCTCCACATTCCTCCCAACTGACCACTTTCCCTTTATACTCTTCACGGGCCAACTCGTATCCCCAGTTTCTGAATGCCCCCTCAGTAAATTTCTGAATATTCCCCTTATGGACCAGTGTAACACTTTTACGTCCATTTTCAATAGCATAATCTATTGCAGCCTTGATTAACCTTCTGGAACCGCTTTTTGAAATTGGTTTAATCCCAAGCCCGGAATCTTCGCTGATCTCCCAACCAAACTCATTTTTCAGAAACTGCCTCAGCTTAGCCGCTTTCTCACTTCCAGCTTCCAGTTCCTTTCCAGAATAAACATCTTCAGTGTTTTCCCGAAAAATCACCATGTCCACTTTCTGGGGTTCTTTAACCGGCGATGGCACACCGGTGAAATAACGAACCGGCCGCAAGCATACATAAAGATCCAATATCTGACGAAGCGCGACGTTTAAGGAACGGATACCACCGCCAACCGGAGTGGTAAGCGGTCCCTTTATACCTAAAAGATATTTCTTGAAAGCTTCCACAGTTTCCTCGGGCAACCAACTGCCTGTCTGATTAAAAGCTTTTTCCCCGGCAAGGACTTCTTTCCATTCTATAGAGCGTTTGCCACCATAGGCTTTCTGTACTGCCTGTTCCAGTACATATCTGGATGCACGCCAGATATCAGGTCCGGTTCCATCACCTTCTATAAAAGGAATAATAGGGTTGTCGGGTACATTCAGTACGCCATTTTTCATAGTAATCAGATCTGCCATAGAAACTCCTGTGGGAAACTACTCTTGGATTATCATTGGAAGGCATAAAAATAATCCATGAACCACCAGATTTAAAGAGTTCAGTTTGAGGCATCGGGACAAATGCTTTCGGTTTTTAAGGCAGGTGCAGTATAAATGATCTATTGACAGAGAACTCGATAGTGATTTATCTTACAATCCATTGCGGGAGTAACTCAATGGTAGAGTGTAACCTTCCCAAGGTTAAGGTTGCGGGTTCGATCCCCGTCTCCCGCTTCGACTGTGATTTGTATGATTTTAAGCATGAATCAGGGTTGGATCAACACAGTCAGAAAACAGACAAATACATTCATCGTTGCATCTTTTTTTTCTTCATATCTCACTTCTCTTACATTTTCTAACAGTTGAAGCCATTGGAGAAGATGGAACAACGAAATGGAAAAAGACATACTCGAATTCCACGAATAGCCGTCCTGTTGCCCAGCCGCTTTCAAGCGATGATCTGGTGGTATTTGCATCGGATTCGATCTATTATTATTCAAATGCCACAGGTGTCAGTCAAAAAACCGCAATTACCTGCAAAACAGAAATCAGAGTAACAGATAACAAGCTTTTTTATACTCTCCCGAAAGCTTCATTTATAGAGATCTCCCTGTACTCTCTGAATGGCAAGATGACCTCTAACTTCAAAAAGGACTGCAGCCTGTCGGAGAACATTCTCTGCTTCTGTCAGGACTTGCCAGAGATTCCTGTATTATAAGAGTGAAATCCAATGGACAGGGAGTAATGCAGCAAAGAGCTGTTATTTATCAGAAAAATGGCTTCTCTGCCGTAACTATTCAGGTTCTTTCACATCAATATCTTGTATTCGTACATAGGATTGCC
>CAYPMS010000049.1:15078-24332 GCA_964411655.1 uncultured Fibrobacter sp. | reverse complement strand
CGGATACGCCACTTCTTCAAATTATCTCATACACAACTTTTGAAAATAACTCTTCAAAAATTCAAGTTCAAAATATGGACTACTACTTGTAATCTTACTTTTTTTCTTATTAACAAGCTCTTTCAGTGACGAGCCTTACAACTCGATTCGCTTTGCCTTTATTGATGGTTCAATCTTGTCTGAATCTAAGGTAGCTCAACGAAAAAACCGAACACCACCACAATTACCACCCAACTGGAGCGTTGATGGCTTTCTATCACGCGTAAAAAATGCAGGTTATACGCATGTTGTTGCTGTTTTCAAGCCAAAAAAAGAGGATGGCTTATTTCTTTTTAAGGAGGCATTTGAAAAAGCTGAAAGCTTCGGATTAAAACTGATTCCTGGATTCGGTATGTGCTCACCACATTGTAAAATCTGGAAAGAAGAAGGTTTTAGCCAAGTTAATTATGATAATGAAATTAAGAATATAAAAATGAATGAAATTTCAACTACACACGATAGTGAAACTAAGTCTTGGATTTCAACACCATTTAAGGATCCGAAATTTCAAGAATATTTTAAAATAATATTACAGCAAGTTAAATTGGAATTCGATGCGGCTAAAAGTGATGCTAATAATAACAGGCGACCCTTTAAATTTAATAAAAATATTGAATATATCCATTTATCATATGATGAAGCTTATAATTTGGATCCTAAAGTAATACCTGACCCTGAGCCTGACTATAGAGAAACAGCAGTTTTTACATTACTTGCCGGATATTCCAATAGAAATGACCAGAATTATATACAAAGTCGCATATCAAAGCATAACGATTCATCACTTGCCTTCAGGGAAATGTATGCAAGTAATATCTATGATAACATAGCTACAATCCATTCGGTATTTGAATCACATCCAAAACTGATAATATTTGCTGACATGTTTGATCCGCAATCACATGGCAAATGGAAATTTAAAACATATTTGCCTAATGTAGAGGTTCAATTATGTTCAGAAAATGGTTCGGGTGTACTGGATCTCCCTGGTCTTTCTCCATATGAAAGAAATATAGTTAAATCTAACCTTATTTTAAATCCTTGGTGCTATATAAATAATTTTTATCCACAACAACCACCATACAATGCTGATTCAACATTCAGATATTTTACGGATAAAGGATATAACATAATATTTCTTTCTTCTTTTCATGTTGCCAAAGGAGCAAAAAGTCCCAAAAATGAAAGCATATCGATGCTGAATGAATATTCTTCAAAAGCAAAAAATACTCAATATAATGTGATTGGAAGTTCTGTTGATTACTTTCCTTGTGATCATGAGACAATTGATGAAAACTGCAGATGTGGACAATTAAAAAGCGTCAAATTCTGGGATACGACTTCGAAAGGTGTCTATGAACAGCCTGTAGAATATTCAATTATTGAAAATTTAGCTCAACGCATGGGTTTTTATAAATACAAAAGAGGAATTAATTAATTAACATTTAATGAACACATCTAGAAAGGTAAAGTTATTATGTTTAAAAAAATAACACTTCTCATCTTTTCTGCTTTAATTTTGAATGTATTTGCAAATGAACCTGCTGGTTGTGAGTGGGATGCGAATCTAAAAATAATCAATGTTTTTGTCGGAGATTATAACGATCCTAACGGACAGGGTATATTATTAGTTCAAACTTCAAATAATTCGAACAGATTATATAAATTTCCCCTTGGTCCTGAATATGTTAATTTAGTTTATGCTTCTGCTCAAGCAGCTCTTATTCATCGACACTATGTCCATATCCTTAGGGGGCCGGTTTCTTCTAATAATGATTGCACAGGGTATCGTTTTTTGTTAATACAAAACAGCTATTAAAAATTGTTGTATTGTTCCTTATTAACTATAGTACCCCGGGCGATGTATAAATATCTATTCCGGGGTATTTGTGTATGTTTCAATTTAAATATTGGTAAAGTGGTTTTCTCCAATAAGATTGCATCCGGTTCACACAGCTTTCCAACGCCTCATCATGTGACTCCATCGTTTGAATCGGTCTTGTCGTGCTGGTATTGTTCCATCCAAATCAATTTTACATTGATCTTCACAAGCTTAGAGAGTGGGTCTTGAAGAAGACAGGCAATAGAAACTTCGTCCCTGGCTGTAAAATAAAGATCAGCAAAATTCTTTATAGCTACTTCATATAGGCAGATAGTCAATCTGCAACAATATCGGCTGGTAAAAGAAATGGCAAGGGATTTAGTGGTTTGCCGAAATAGCGAATTTCATAATGCAGATGAGGCCCAGTACTTTTGCCGGTATTACCCAGATATCCTATCATTTGTCCTCTGCTGACAGAATCTCCACTGCAGACACCAAATTTATGCAGATGCGCATAATTAGTCTGGTACCCTTTAGCATGATCGATAATGATCACATTTCCCCAGCGAGCCTTATTTCCCACATATTTTACCCGTCCATCAGCAGTTGCCAGTATCGGAGTACCTATATGGAAAGCTATATCAATCCCGCAATGAATAGCTGTACCTTCGAAAACCGGGTCGGTCCTTTTGCCAAAATGAGAAGTGATTCTGCCTTCTGAAGGACAACCAAAAACCAAAAGATCTGAAGTAGTACTGTGTTTAACAGGAGCCGGGGGTTGAAGATTATACTTGAAATCATATGTTTTAAGCAGTTGCTCTATAGAATTTGGTGTCATCAGAGGAAAGAGGCTGGAATTACTGACAAAATCAGGTACAATTGTCAGATTTTTTGGAATAACTACAGTAGAACAGGGAAGAAGGTGAATAAGGTTAATGCATTGACCCAGAAGATGATCAAGAGCATCAGCTAAAGATTTGTAGTGATTATTTTTTTTTAATTGGAAATTTATGGTAATATAAGAACTTGCCTGATCAGTCAGAAAAAGAAGTGTCCTGAATATTCCGCCCAGACTTAAAAGGTATATACTAATAAAAACAAGACATGTTTTAGAACTTATACGGAAAATGGAACTGTATTGGTTTTCAGGAATAAGCAGTAATTGAACATTTAAAAGGTTTCTAACACTGGTACTGAATTGTTTTATAGGTCTCATTCTCCCTCTTTATTAATAGTTTTACCTGCCATCAATGGGCAAAACCAAAGATGGCTTAACAAAAATGGCGAATTTTTCCAGTAGATGATTACCGCAAATGTTGTACCACCAAATAAAGGGTGGCTCTGTTTTTATTTCATGATTTTGATCAATAATAAAGAACTCACTCCCATTATCACAAAAATTGCCTTAGGCGATTCTTACTGTACACGGTCTTTTAATTATCAGCAAAGCCGGCCAATGATTCTTATTTCCAGATAAACCGAATTGATTCGTTCATATAGAATGTTGCACTTAATTATAATTAAGTGATACTTTTATCTTTTCTGAATTTTCCAGGCTCTTGAAATGAGCTCTGAAAAAATTCTGCTTTTTACTTTACAATAGCAAGGACTGTTATGAATACCGTTCATTTTAGAAAACTGGAAAACATGTACTTACGGGCCCCTACAAATAAGTATTACAATCCCAGCATTAAAATCGAAGAAGGCATAGCTGTAATTAGTTTAACTGTGAGACAGGATTTTTTCCATGCAGCTCAGGCAGTGCATGGCTCCGTTTATTTCAAAGCTCTGGATGATGCAGCTTATTTTGCAGTAAATTCATTGGTAAATGAATGTTTACTGGTTACCGTATCTTTTAATCTTCATTTTATACGCCCGGTTTCAGATGGAATCATTAAAGCAGAAGGGAAAGTTACTCAGCATGGAAAAAAAATTTCTTTTGCTGAATCGATTTTACTCAATGAAAGAGGCAAGCTTATAGCCAGAGGAAGTGGGACATTTATTAAAAGCGATATAACATTAAGTGAGGAAATTGGATATGTACTATAACAAATCAGTTGCTGGATTCAGTTGATAAGAAAAAGATATTGAATATTATTGGTTCTGATAGTTTCCTGCTCTCAGATGATTTGGAGTTCTTTGACTACAATAGCAGAATTATTAAAAGAACCATGACCGGTATGGCCAGGCCCACTTGAATCAACAGGCCTCGGAAAAAAATACTTTTAGAGTGTAGCCGCATATACCGGTCTGTCTGCTTCAGAGTCAGCATCAGTTTTTCATTTGTAAAAGGCACATCGATAATTTCAACAAAGCCTTCGGCCAGAAAACAATAACCGCTCAAATCCTTCCCAGACTTTCTAAAGATGATAATTCCAGGTGTACGGTGAGCGATTTTATAGAATTGATGCAACCGATGAGGAAACCGTGGAAGAAAATCCTCATCAAGCAATACAAGCGAATGTTTGCACTGGAGAAAAAGCAGAAGAGCATTTTTACGGTCAGTAGCAGTATCAACCGAATAAAGACCGGTTTTTACAAGCATCTCTTTAACTCTATCTATAAAGTGACTATCTTTGGAAAGAATAAGACACCGCTGTTTTATAAGATTACAATCATACATTTTTTTATCCGAAAGCTGAGTACTGGAACCAGATTAATGTGAAATACTAACCGAAGATACTTTTTTCACTTCTTTGACAAGCTGATGCATCGAACACTTTTTCTCTTTAATATTCAGAGTCCCATTTTTATAAACTTCAAGAATAGATAGTTTGGAGGATTTTTCTGGAGAAACTATAAATATTGGTCCCTTTATTAAAGATGAAACCTGTTCGGCAAGATTAAGATAAAAATCTGTAGCTTTACCGTTTTTATTTATTACCACGGCTTTAAGATATCTGCTGATCCCAGGAATTTCCTCCTCAGTAACTGCGACATATTCGATATTCTGATGACTTCTTTTCTTCAGAAAATGATAGGTAATACCCTCCTGGTCAATAATCCCCACCAACGGTCTTTTTTTATATCCATTGTATCTGGAGCTACTCAAATGGAGTGCTTTTTTAAAACGTCCCCCAAACCCAAGTTGATCAAGCGAAAACACTACAGGAATTGCCAGATAAAAGAGTGGAAAAAAGATAGCACGTGAAGGAATAAGAAAAAGGCAAAGTGCACCACAGCATAAAGTTAATGAGAGTGTACATAGTATTGCGGTGGTCTCCAGGTGAGAAAAACCAAGAAAAATCAGACGGTGATGAATATGAGAGTTATCTGCTACTACCATACTATGAAATCTTCGAAACTGGTTGTATCCACTGTCTTTTGCTTTAAAATATCTCCGAACCATACTTACCAATACCTCAATTATTGGAACTCCTGCGATCAAAGGCATTACAACCATCGTTCTTGAACCAACGGTTTCATTTCCCAAAAACATAGAAATAATTGCTATCATAGTGCCTAGAAATAGTGATCCGGTGTCACCCATAAAAGTCTTTGCAGGTGGCAAATTATAGTGGAGAAAACCTGTTAATGCACCGGCCAGAATGAAACATATCACCACCACTGATGGTAAGCCACCCAGTGCAGCAATAGCTGCTAATGTCAAAATGGATATAAGAGAGATGCCACCAGCTAATCCATCAACACCATCTACCATATTGAAAGCATTGATCAATCCCAAAATCCAAAGCACAGAAATTAACTTGCTGATCCATAAAGGAAAGGTAAAAAAGCCTAAAACAGAGATCTGCCCGAAATTAACATCAAAAACATATACAGTAATGAGAGCTATTAAAAGTTCTGCTGTAATCTTATAACGAACCCGCATGTTGACAAAAGTAGTATCATCCAGTATTCCACATGCAAAGATGGTAACAGAGGAAAACAACAAAACCTGTATTATACCTTTTGTGATTGGAACAGAAATAATTGCTATATCTTTAGATAAAGCAAGAAAAAACAATAAGGATAAGAACACAACAACTATTGTTACCCCACCAATTCGAGGTATCGGTCTGGAATGAACTTTACGTACTTCTGGTTTATCGCAAAAGTACTTAATCACAGGTGATTTGATTAGAAATCGCAACATCAGATTTGAAAAAATGAGGGCAATAGAAAAAAAGAAAACCGAAGGAAGCAGAGGTATCCAAAAATTCATAATAATAAGACTTTCATCTACATAAAAAAGCCATTATAAATAAGGAACATATAACATAGAGCAATTATATCTGTTTCTTAGGAAAAATCAGTAAAAACTACTGGAAGCAGAAAAACAACTATCTAATTGATTCAGCATATAATATATGATCCAAACTTAATTTTATCAACACGGAGTAAGGTTGTCCATTATTAATTAAAAGGTTATAACATTTTTTTGAATCGGGTTGATACATCCGTTTTTATTAAAAAACCAGGCACAAAACTGTATTTAACTCTCATAATATCCTTCTTACTTCAATTTTACAGCAAGAGTTAAAACCGTGATTGCACTTGCCAGAATAGCCATAGTATCTCTTATCACTTCGCTTATTGTAGGCCCATTCCTATCCGGTTTATTAACTGGTGCTATTCTGGTAACATAGATTTCGGATCCGTCCTGTACTACTGGATTGGAAACACCTCTTTTTTTAATTTTTTTGGTTTCCCCACTGGGAGAGGTAAGAAGAATATACGAACTGCTATCAGCCAGACTACCGGCCCGATCGATATAATCTTTGACTTTTGTATTTGCTATGTAGCTGAAGAGACCTGGATTATTGACATTACCATGCACAAATACAGTATTTGGTCGGGGCGGAATAAAGATAGTGTCATTTTTCTGCAGCAGCACATCTTCTTTTGATTCTCTGCCGTATAATGCATCTTTGAAGTTTACTACCAATCGTTTATTGTTTCTGGTAATCGTGGCACCTTCCAGAAAAGCATCTGGCAACAAACCACCAGCACGTTTTATAAGCTCTGTCAGACGTTCTCCACGTTTGGAAATAGCATAGGATCCTCTGAATTTCACCAACCCATCGATTGTTACGAAATGATCAGCGATATAAGACGGATCTGGGCGCACTACAATCCTGTCTCCATCTTCCAGAATAAAACTGCGAATCGATTCGTTTGTATCTGTATAGTTTAAAGAATCTGGAAGATCGATTTTAAAAGTTTCTGTTATCAGATTTGGATCGGTTTTATTAATCCTATATACATCGACAGACTTTCGATATGCCTGGCGGGTAAAACCGCCTGCTCTCAGCAAAGCATCTATGACAGTAAGATTGGTACTCATTGAAAATGTATCAGGGTTACGTACTTCTCCCTCAACAAAAATTTTGAGATCAGTAGGTTTTTCTACATCTTTTTCATAAACAATCACTTCATCAAGTGGCATTAGAGGCATATTATAGGATGGATCATCCTTCAATCTGACAAGATCAATTGGTAAAGTCACAGTTGTTATCTGATCATCATTGCGACGAATCAGATCTGCCCGTTTCAGGAAGGCTTTCTGTTCGAGTGGTTTGCCGAAGGTAAAAATCAGATCCCGAAGGCTGAGGCTGTCACACTGATAAACGCCAGGATAATATACCGCTCCGTACAAAGTGACATAATTTTTCAGATCATCCATCAGGGGAGTAATTTTCAAAGTATCATTATTATGAAGGATAAAATCCTCTTTTCCCATTAAATACTGACTGATATTCAGATCTATGACTTTAGTCACAGGCATAGATGAATCTCTCTGATCAAAAGGAAGCATTCGGTGAATTTGTGCCCTATCGATGTTGGTGGATGGCAATAATCCCCCACAAAAGGATAATAATGCCTGAAGATTATCATTGTCTTTCAGTTCGTAAATGGCTGGTCTGAATACTGATCCTTTGACTGCCACTGTCTTGCCCCTGGGTGGTACAAATACTACATCATTATTCTGAAGGCGAACATCAGTAGTACATTTCCCGGTAAGCATGTACTGATAAAAATCGATGGTAGCGATTTCAGAACCGTTCCTAAGTACTTTTATCTCTCGCAATGAACCATTCTTTAAGGGACCACCAATACTGTAAAGAGCATTAAAAGCAGTGGATGCACTGGAAACCGTATAACCACCCGGTGCTGATACTTCACCCATTATAAAAATACGTATAGGTCTTAGTTGAGCTACTGTAAGATCCAGAAATGTGCGCGGTGGCGTGCTTGATAAACCAGAATAGTGCTTAGAAAGAAGATTTTTAATTTTCTGCTGCAGCTGTTCGAAAGGAATGCCTGTAACATAAACCTGTCCTGCAACAGGAATAAATATTTTTCCCTCTTTGCTGACCTGTAATTCGTATTGAAATTCGACCTGCCCCCAAACCGAAAGTCTTAATATGTCACCAGGCCCGACAAGATATCCGGGATCAACCGGTCCAATTGCATTAGGTTTAAATGCATCTGGAGTATTCTTAAAAAGAGAATATCCAAAATAAGGTAATCCTTCAGTAGTATCTGTTTTTTCTTCCAAATCTTCTTTCTCTTTTATAGAAATAGTATCATTAAGGCTGTCTTCAGAACTGATATCTTGTTGATCAAATTCCAAAATTGACCCTTTAAGTGTATTAAACTTTTGTGGATAGGGCTTATATGTGCCCCGGTACTGGTTACTGTAACGATTTTTTATCAGATCAATTTGCTGCGAAGAATACCCCTTTTGGAGGGCCATCTGCTCATATTCTTTTATCTGAGAAGAACTCATATTGGAAGGTACTGTGGAAGATGAGCCTAAAACAGCAGACATATCCTGAGCAAAAATGAAAAAACAAAGGACCAGTGTTAAAACAAATATTTTCATTAGAAGACCTGTTCTTGAAACATTAAGAAAATAAAACATAACCGGATAGTACCTTCCTTTTTATCACTTTTTCAATTAATGGTTTAACGATTTGAAGTCCATGTTAATGAAAGTGTTACTGATGAAGTTATAAATATATGCTTAAAGAAGCAGTTAAGGCAATCTTAAGGGCTAATCTCATCAGCAGAAGCATTAAAATAACAGCAGGATCATCAGATATTCAATATGGAATCATGCCCGGTAAAAAAACAGATAAATGAGAAAAAACTAAATCAGTCATTTTTAAATATGTGGATAAATATGATCCCTGTCTGAAAAAATTTTCTGCAGTATCTGCCCTTTTCAATGATGTCCGGTAATCTCTCTATGCTATCCCCATAGCCGGAATCATTCTGCAAAATTCCGGTATCAATCTATTGCCACCGTTTGGATATAATGAATTTATCTATGGAAAGAGATCGCTTTAGTCTTAATCTATCCAGTGAACTGCAGGAAAAAACGACTGCTTTCTTTTTGATTATCGTTTTTCAGGTGTGTTTCTCAAAATTGTTACTCCTGGAGCAA
>CAYPMS010000049.1:11718-14978 GCA_964411655.1 uncultured Fibrobacter sp. | reverse complement strand
CTTTTTGATTATCGTTTTTCAGGTGTGTTTCTCAAAATTGTTACTCCTGGAGCAATGAATCGATTAGATAATCCGTCGGAGTTCAGAAACTTTCCACTAAGGTCAAACTGCTTTCCAACAAATATCGGTTGACTATTACCTTGAATGATGATTTTCTGGTTTATTTTATTATGACTGCCAAACCTGGAAATAGATAAAATCGGATTGGTTGGTACCATTTCTTTCACTACGCCAGCATACTTTTTTACTGTATCTTTTACCTCATATACATCATCCAGAGTGTAGCTATAATTGAGATTTGAAGTTTGCTCCCAAAAATCGCAGCCACTTTGAGATATATTGTTATCTCCGCAAGAACCAGTGAAAATATTACCAGACTGGCATATAAATCCATTTGGAAGATCATCGACCGGAAATTTATCTGTTGTCAGAGGCAATTTTACATTCTCGAAATAGCAATTTTCCACCTTTGCATGAGCACCATCTCTTGCAGCCAGTCCATAATCGCTAATATTATAGAAATAATTATTAAACATATGTACGGCACCAAACCGAAGGCTTGGATTTCGGCCATCGGTATTGGCGAAATAATTATGATGATAAGTTACCCTTATCTTACTGTCGGTTTCCTTCTGATTAATATTATCGGTATGCCCAATAAGAGAGCATTTCATGTGGTCGTGAAGATAACACCAGGAAATGGTAATTGCTGAAGACCCATTTTTAATATCAAGCAGTCCATCATATGTATCTACAGTGATTCCGGGACCAATCTTGCTATGTAACTCACAATGATCTACCCATCCACCCTGAACATTATCGAGAGTAAGTGCATCTTCAGGATAGAGTATTTCATGGATTTTCAGATTCCTTACAATCACATTATTATAATCACGAATATTTAGTCCTACCCCAAAGAGCTCACCTGTTCCGTCACCTTCAATGGTAATGTTCGATCCTTTTTTTATGGTAATCAGAGTGTTTTCACCAAAACTGGAAATTTTTCCTTTAATGGTTACTATTTCAGGTTCAGTATTTTTCTCCCTGGATTTTCCCCATTCAACAAGCTCCTCAAGGGTACCGATAGTTCTAACAGTCCCTCCTTCCCCTCCGCTGACACCACCATTTACAGAAGCGTAACCTGTCAGACTGAAATCAGGAGAAGCCAAAAGAGAGGATGCTAATAATAGAAGGAATACCGATATTACAGAAAGAATGTGAACCTTTTTCATACAGACCCCAGGTAGAATTTACGGTTATACCAATAATATAAACTTTAATGTTAAAGGAGAGGAATTATTCTGAGTAAGGATCAATCTTTGGGTTTGAGCAACTCTTGTGGCTGTCACTGATCTTTGAATTCTTCTTATTGGGGAAACCTTTATGGGGCAACCACAAGGGTTGCCCACTGCTACAATTTATTTCCTCAACATTTCCTTTATCAGCTCTGTCTGACCAATCAAGCTCTTTCTTTCTCTTAACATCTCTATGGGATTAGGACCATCCGTTTCTATCCGATAATCCTGTCCCGTTTTCTGTATGGCATTGGAGATCACCTTTTGGCTGGGAATAAAATCACCGGAATTAACCGTATTCTGATATTGAAAATACCGATCTTGGCTTTCGGAATTTTTAAGCGGTACTATATCGGTTCTATCACCGGTATACTGTATCTGAGAAGATATTATTTTGCGCACGTAATCTTTACTGGATTCCAGTACTGTTGGTGGGGGAAATTCTTTTCCGAACATGTCTTTTGCATCTTTGTTTTCGAATTTCATCAATAGATCACGATTCATCTGCAGATGTCCTATTTCCGATTCCAACAGTTGCTCCCAGATTTTTCTGACCCTCTCATCGGATTCGGAAACCATGCAGGAATAATACATATAACATTCGTTATACTCATGAGCACAAGCCATCTCAAACCAGGAGCTGCGCGGATCAATTAAAGAGCCATAATGAGTCACATGCTGCTCCTCGATCATGGCAATTTCCTGATAAAGCCCTCTTCCAGTCATATTATTTAACTGATTTCCCACATTCATATAAAAATTCATCGTTTGCTGCTCTGCAGCGGTAATGGTAAGGATATGCATTCTGGTAAGCGGATCGGACCTCTTAAAATCCACAAATTTACGGATTGTATCGAATGGGTATTGATGTTCCAGAACAGTGGGCCTTCCTGGAGTTACCTCGGTCAGATCTTTCAATATCGCTTCCGCTCTTTTGGGATCACTATCCAGCATAAGGTTAGCATAACGGTACAAATGATCAAAATCTTCGATCAGAGCGAAATCCAGAGCCAATTTGACATATGGATCAGGCTCGTTTTTGGCCATACATGCAGTCAGATCAGTAGCTAGCTGTTCATAACCAATAGTTATCTCCAGTGTCGATTCGGAACCGGGGATCATCCAGTTGACCATTTTCTGCTGCTGTTGTTCAAGTCTTCTCACCAAAGATAACTGTCTCCTGAGCTCCGCGTCTTCACAATGTCGATGAAAGTTGTGATAAAAAAGAACAGCATCCACTTCGATACCATTCATTAGTATTCCCCTGGTGCGGGTGTAAGGATGAACCGACTGAGGATCGTATGGCTTGGTACAGAGTTCTGACCAGGATTTGAATTGTTTTTCCATGGGAATGCCTTTTTCATCAAACGGATTAAAACCCATAGGGATCTCCTTTGTTAAATTAATGTGGAAGGGATTTCTAGAAAATCTGCAATTGGCATTCCATTGAAGACATAGCCCAGGCATGCATTATCTCTACTTTAGGGAAAGGAATACCATTTGCTCTTATGCTTGATAAACCGGTATGGATAAAAGAAAATCAGAAAAAGCGTTTAGCCCATTTCTCAGAAATACAATTATCGGGTTATACATTATTGCATTCTGGATACTGCTTCCAATTCTTCTGGTCAGACTTTCCTTGCCCCTGGACAGAAAGGGCCTGAAAAAATCTTTTCCCCTGATTATAAAAACAGTCGGTGCTCTGATCTCCTTAATTTCTTCATTTATGCTTTATTTGAGTATCAGAGATTTCTCCAGAGGAGCAGGTAAATTGCCAATAACTGCCATTCCTCCCTATAATCAAATATCAAGCAAAGGTGTATACTCGATCTGGCGTCATCCGGTTTATCTTTTCTACATCTTACTAACTGCCGGAATCGGATTAATAACTGGTTCCGGAGGCTTTCTTCTGGTGATTTTACCCCTGTTTTCCATCATCTGCTTTATCCATGCAAAAATTGAAGA
>CAYPMS010000049.1:0-11618 GCA_964411655.1 uncultured Fibrobacter sp. | reverse complement strand
TGGTGATTTTACCCCTGTTTTCCATCATCTGCTTTATCCATGCAAAAATTGAAGAAATCTGGCTTCTGAAAAAACACGGAGATGCATATAGAGCCTACCTTAACAGGACCTCTTTGATTTTTCCAAAAATCAGAAGCAAGAATTAATACCCTTACAATTCTATTGTTTCTGTAAAGTTATTTTTATATGGAAGAAACAGGATGACAGTACTCATGCCTTTGGGAACCGCTCTTTCTGCTTTCTTTGGCATAGTTTCTCCTACAAAAAAGTTACATAAAATGCCTTCAAAAAACGGACCAACGAGTTTTCCTATTGGGCTTATTTTTGCTTTCCCTTGCAATCTTGACCCAATACAGTTCCTGGACAGTGGATCAGAAAGGTTGAAATGATACGATACTTATTTTTTATTTCTCTTCTGATAGTTGCTGCATCAGCCCAAACAACTGATACCATTAAGAAATATTCTCTTCAGGATATACTCTCTATTGCCAATAAACAGGGAAACAGAATCAGGATAATTCAAACCAGAACCGATGCCGATCTTCAGCAGGTAGAGATCTACAAAGCAGAAGCTTATCCTGACATTAATTTTAACACCAGTATTGGTTATGCCAATCAGTCCCTGATTGGGCGTCCCTTTGAATCTTCTGCATTCATAAATAGAATAGATGGCTTTCTTTTCAGTTGGTCTTTCTCTTTACAGCAGCCGGTTTTCAAATTCGGGCAGATAATCAATTCCTTTAAACTGGCCTCATTGAGCAAGAAAATCTCCCAGAACTCAAGTAATCTTCAAAGGGATAATTATTTCCTGGAAGTGATCAACCAGTTCATTCAAGCCTATACCGGGCAATTCGACTATATTATAGCAACACAATCTCTAAATCGGTCAGAACGCATCTATCAGCGGACTTTACTGGATTTTGAAACAGGACGGGTTTCCAAACGGGAACTCCTCCGCACACAGGCATCACTGGAAGGAGACAGGGCATTACTGTTATCATCATCTAACAACAGAGCACTTTCTATAAGAAAACTGAATATTCTTATCGGTCTCGAGGACTCTGCAGATTACCATCTTGCCCTTGACACAGTTGGATCGTTTCTGAAGATCCCTTCCCAATACAGTGGAGAGAATCTGCAGATAGTACAAAAGCGCCTGGAGGCAGATTTTAATACCTGTCTGAGAAAAAATGCCTGGTCCTCATTTTTCCCCTCTATAAACCTCTTCGGCTCTATCTTCAATGAATTTATGGCAGTGGATACCTCCGGTCTGACAGAAATGATTATAGGTGAGACGGAAGCCGGTGAAATTATTCCTGAAATCCCTGTTTCTTCGGATTTCTTCAATCCCGATTTAATTAACTACTCAATCGGTTTAGAACTTTCCTGGAACATTTTTGATGGAAAGAGAAGCTTCGCTCGGTACAGGCAGGCAAAAAAGCAGGAAAAAGCCACCTTTTTAGAGCTTGAGCAGATTGAACGGGAAAACAGAAATCAGATCCAAGAGGTTAAAGATCAGATCTCTGTGACTGACAACGCTATCGAGGCATACCGGCTTCAATTTGAAGCTTCACAAAAAGCACTCCAGCAGGCAGATTCGGATTTCCAGGATGGTTTTATCGATGCAATCACTTATCTGGAGATTGAACAGGAGTACCACAATGCTGCACTGAATCTGGATAACCAAAAACTGAGACGGCTTCTGTTACAGGCACAGTTGCGTGTTGCACTTGGGCTGAGGATTTTCGGAGATTAGTATGCGATTGTTTGTGTTTCTGGTATTGGGATTTTTGCTTTTCTGTTCCAGAAAAAACGGACAGAACGGCCATAGAACAGAAGAGCAATTAACGGTTGAAGTGATCACTGTTACCAGACAGAGATTTACCGAAGAAGCAATCTATTTCGGAAGACTGGAACCAATGGAAACCGCAAATCTTGTCTGTTATTCGGGAGGACGGGTTGAAAAGATAAACTTCAGGGAAGGTCAGATGGTGAAAAAGGGAGTCTCTCTTGCCAGTATCGATGGTTCAAGGGCTTATAACCGGCTGGAAACAGCACGTGCTCAACTCGATATCGCAAGTTCTACTCTGGAACAGCTTAAAAAACATCGCAGCAGAGGTAATGCATCACAACTCTCAGTCGATCAACAACAACTGACTCTTTTAAATGCAAAAAACGAGTTTTTGGATGCTCAGAAAAACTATCGGGGAGCTTTCGCCATTACTCCGGTTTCCGGCATGATAACCACTCGCTTCATAGAGCAATATCAGGAACTCCCCGCCAATACTCCCACATTTATCGTGTCAAGATTGGACAGCCTCAAGATTAAATTCGGTATAACTGAATCGGATATCTACCATGTGGATCCCGGAAGTGAAGTTACACTGACCATACCCATGGTTCAGAACAGATCATGGCCTGGTAAAATAATGGTTCTGGCCAGAGCTGCAGATCAGGAAAACCGGTTATTTTCGGCAGAGGCATATTTTGACAATAAAGATAACGAACTCAAACCGGGGACATCGGGACGAATACAGCTCGCACTTGTAACCTTTGACAGTGCGATCGTAATTCCAACAGAAACAATAATCATGGAAGGAGTTCAATTCACGGTTATGACTGTGGATTCCGGGGGAATCGTATGTAAAAAATATATAGAAACCGGCCCTCAGACTGACAATCGCACCATGGTGAAAAGCGGATTGAAACCGGGTGATCAGCTCATTATCGCAGGTTTCCAGTTTGTCCGCGATGGTATGGCAGTAAAGGTAAATAATTCAGATGAAAGAAATGATCCGCTTTCTGGTAAATAAAGCTGCGATGGTTTTTACATTTTCGGCACTTATAGTGGTTGCCGGTATAATGTCCTATATCAGCCTTCCCCGCGAATCTGCACCCGAAATAAAACAACCTTATATTTTTATCAGCACCGCTTATCCGGGAGTTTCCGCTAAAGATGTGGAAAATCTGGTTACCCGTGTTCTGGAAGATGAAATCAATGGAGTTGATGGGCTACTGGAAATATCCTCTTCATCGCAGCAGGGACTTTCATTCATCTATACCGAATTTGCTTCAGACATTTCTGTGGAAACTGCCCTTAGAAGGGTTCAGCAAAGGGTAGACAGGGCCAGACCATTGTTGCCCCAGGATGTAGAGGAGCCCACTGTTCAGGAGCTCAGTTCATCCAGTTTTCCTATTCTGATAATTTCTTTATCACACCAGGATGGACTTGCAATAATCGATAATACTGCGGAAGATCTGGAAGAGGAATTACGAAGAGTTCAGGGGGTACTGGATGTGGAGATCGCCGGCAACCTGGAAAGAAAGGTGATAATCGAAATCGATCCGGTGAAACTCTCCTATTATAATTTGTCCATAGATGATGTATCCAGGGCAGTACAAACCGCCAATGCTGCGATTCCGGGCGGTATTCTTAAAAGCCAGGCCCGTACCTACTCGATTGCTATCAACTCCGAAATCCGCACCCCGGAACAATTTGAAAATATTATGGTCCAGTCCGGTGATATCAGTGTTCCTTTAAACAAAACAGGTACGGTTTCTTTTACCTATGATGAACCGGAAACCTATTCACGTTTTAATGGTAAACCGGCAATCACCTTGTCGCTGACCAAAAGAAGCGGCCAGAACATTATCAGAATAGTCGATCAGGTAAAGGCACTGATCGACAGTTTACAAACCGGTTTTCCCAAGGGAACCACCGTAAACTATGTATACGACGAGTCCAATGATATAAGACTGATTATTTCTGATCTGGAAAACAACATGTTCAGCGGTTTTTTACTGGTTTTGCTGGTAACCATCATCTTTCTGGGTTTTGTAAATTCACTGTTTGTTTCTCTGGCGATCCCGTTTTCCATGCTTCTTTCCTTTACTGTGCTTCAAATGATGGGAATTACACTGAATATGGTGGTACTGTTCAGTCTTATTCTGGCACTGGGAATGCTGGTTGACAATGGCATAGTGATTGTAGAAAATATTTTCCGACATGGTACCATGGGAAAATCCCAGCGCGATGCAGCCATAGATGGAACTTCGGAAGTTGCTGCTCCGGTGATTACATCCACTCTTACCACCTGCCTTGCTTTCTTTCCCATTATTTACATGCCGGATGTGATGGGTGATTTCATGGCATACATACCTATTACCGTCATTGTAGTACTGTCATCTTCCCTGTTTGTTGCTCTCACTATCAACCCGGTCTTCTGCTCACGATTTTTAAAAGTAAGCGATAGCAGACACTCTTCCAGAATGACCGGAGGCGGCAGACTGTATAACTGGATGATGGACAGATATGACAGATGGCTGCACAAATCACTGGAAAGAAATTCGCTGGTATTGCTTATTGCTTTTACAATAGTGATTCTGGGATTTGTTCTTTATCTGCTATTTGGTAAAGAAACTATTTTTTTCCCCTCCCCGGATCCAACCGAAATAGTCATTACTGTTGAAATGCCACAGGGAACACCATTGGAAAAAACCGACAGTGTCATACAAGTGGTAGAAAGGACAGCCCAAAAAGTCCCTGCATCGCTTAAAAACATTCAGACAACCTCAGGCAGATCAGGCAAAGATGATATCTTTTCAGGAATAGGGGAAGAATATAATCAGGGCTTTGTCAGACTCACCCTAAAGGAGTTTAAGCAACGAGAAATCAAAGGAAAAACTACTATTGCTGCTCTTAAAAAAGAATTTAGTGGTTTCAATGGCGCTTACATCGAAATCCGTGAACGGGAGGCAGGGCCTCCTTCAGGTCATGATATCTCTTTTGATGTGATAGGTGATGACTATTCTATTCTGGGAATGTACGCCGATTCCATATTGACTATTCTGAGAAACTATCCTCAATTAAAACTGATTGAAACTGATTTTGAAGCTGCGAAACCGGAGTTAAATATCACTATTGACAGGAAAAGAGCTGCCTTTTACAACCTGAGTGTTCAGAATATTGCTTCCACCATCAGAACTGCCATTAATGGTTCAGTAATAAGTGAGTACAGGGCTGGCGAGGATCAATACGATATCGTCTTGCGCTATACACCCTCTTACCGTAATTCGGTTTCCGATGTGCAAAGAATCTATGTAGTTGATAATGAAGGAGTGAAAATACCCTTAACTGCAGTGGCACAGGTCGATAGCAGATCTGCAGTCGGGATTATCAGAAGAAGAAATTTTCAGAGATCTGTGGGAGTATGGGCAGATTTTTTTGAAGATTTCCAGGATAAAAAAAACATTGAAGCTCAGGTAGACAGTCTGGTTTATAACATGAATCTTCCTATCGGATACAGGATCGGTACTGGAGAGGGCTTTGAAATGCGGGAAGAAGCTACTACGTTTCTGCTGCAGGCTTTTTTAATTGCACTCTTTTTGATATTAGTCGTATTGGTAGCCCAGTTTAATTCTATTATTCAGCCATTAATAATAATGATCTCTGTTTTCCTTTCAATTGGTGGTGTCTTGTGGGGGTATTTTCTATCGGGCCAGGTCTTTGTGGTAATCATGTCTGGAATAGGCTGCATTGCACTTGCAGGCGTAGCTGTCAATAACTGCATTGTACTGGTCGATTACACCAATAAGAGAATTGCTGCCGGAGATCCTCCAATGAAAGCCATAATTAATGCAAGCAAGACCAGGTTTCGCCCGGTAATTCTAACTGCTGCGACAACCGTTCTGGGACTTATTCCAATGGCTTTTGGAGTAAGCCTGGATATTCACCCATCCTCCTTTGGCATTCAGTTCGGATCAGAAATGTCCGATTTCTGGACCGCTTTTGCCTGGGCAATGATCTACGGGCTAAGCTTTGCTACAATAATGACCCTGATAATGGTTCCATGCATGTTGTCGATCTATTTCAAATGGTCCAAAGGGAAAAGTATCGGATAACTTCAATCAGCAGTATCCGGGAAGCCCTGGCGGAAACAGCTCAACTTTTGCAGAGTGAGATCGCTCTCAAATCCAACAAAGAGATTCACGCAACCTTTTTTCACCCATGATCGGCAAATGCCTATTGTAAATTAACAGAAAAAATATTCGATTTCGTTCTTTTCGCTAAAGAGTAAGCTGACAAAATATTTGATAACGATTCTGCAGGTAAATCATAAGCTAAAAAAAAATCAGATATGTATTTGATGATTAATGGCAAGCTATCCTTTTGAATGATAACAATAATGCAGATTAATGACCATTCAACAAAATGTTAGCAACCTGTAAGGCAGAAAAAATAAGACATGAAAAGTATCAGGTATTAATTTAAGTGTTTGAAGGTAAGGCAGTTTCCTGTTTGGTAATCTTTGTGAAGATTAATCGATATCATACAACTTTTTAGCTTACCCTTGAGCAGAACAACCATTTCCATGCAGCCTGTCAGCCTGCCCTTGAGCAGAACAACCGTTTCCATGCAGCCTGTCAGATAGTTTTAAGCAGAATGCGAGTTGGGAGAACAAGTTGCAAATTACTGAATTTTCATCATCGTAGAGTTGGGCATTTTTTTGCTTTTTTCACTTTAAAGTCTTGAGAGCTCTGATAAACATCTTCCTTTGTCAGTAATAACAGCTTTTCAAGAAAGGAGCATTGAATGGGTCTTTATGATTTCTTCAAAAAAAAAGAAGACAAAGAAGGTGAGCTGACTTCCACAGAAACTGTAACCGATATAGATGGAAACTTATACACCACGATAAAAATCGGTCATCAGTTATGGACAGTAGAGGATCTGAGGACAACAAAGCTTAATGACGGAACACCAATAACGCATGCTGCTGATGTATTCCATTGGGCCGGGATAAATTCGCCGGCTTATTGCTATTACGATAACAACCCCGCAAGTGCTGTCCGATTCGGAGCATTATATAACTGGAATGCTGTTGAAACCGGTAAGCTGGCTCCAAAAGGTTGGCATGTACCCACCAATGAGGATTGGGAAAAACTGGAAAACTACCTAATTGAGCATGGTTTTAACTATGATGGTACCAAAACGGGAAACAAAATAGGCAAAGCATTGGCATCTAACACTATCTGGGCAGAGGACGATGGAGAAGGCACGGTTGGCAACAGATCAATGAAAAACAACAAAAGTGGATTTACCGCTCTTCCGGGCGGCTGTCGCAACGATCTTGGCACTTACTATGATCAGGGATATTACGAATACTGGTGGACTGCTACCGAAACCGATAAGAATAACGCTTACCGGTATTATCTGGGTTTTAATCACAGTAACCTGGCTTTCAGCCGCTATTATAAACAGTACGGGTTTGCAGTCAGGGTAATCATGAATAAGACGTGAAAATCCTGTTTTAATCAGTAAACCTGTTAAACAATAACTTCAAATCAGGAACTTTCTCCAATATCGCAAAGAGTTTTAACTCTGCAGATTCTCTGTGCTCTTTGGTTTTATTCCCGATTTTTTCTGTAATTCCAAAGTGTACCACAAGCGTTGTTTGTTTTACAAATTACCCGCATTCCAGCAACCCCCTGAGTCTCTCATCCATTTCGAAGAGTTCCTTTTCTGAATCTGCCGAAAGAAAAAAACCATTCCTTAAGGGCTGAACAACAGTATTCCCGTGTTTTAAACGAAGTGGAGTAAGAAGAATTATTCCCTCCTGATTATCAGGATTGAAATGATCTTTTTTTAACATTTCCTTCCATTTATTGTAACTATCAGGAAGATGACATCTCTTTTTGCTCATCAGGCGGAAAAAACACCACTTGTTTGGTGCATAGCGATTTCTGACCGCATGTGCTACATCACTCATGGAATGGCGGGCATTGATTTCAATTACTGGAGCGACCCTTTCTTTTCCATCGATATCGGTATAGGTAAAAGAATCAAATCCGGCAGGGCCAAAATAACCCTGATTAAAAAGTGCCTGGGCTACGTTTCTGACAGCTTTTTCCTGAACAGAAGCATACTTTTGGATCACCGGATCCTCAGGAGCCATAAAAATACCCACGAAAGCACCATACATATTTGAAAAAGATCTCTGATGACGTATCGAACTCATGGATCCATCTTTTTCAATTGTGATACTGCTTGAGAAATCGTAAACACGTTTACACCAGGGCTCAATTACCACGCCTCCGTGTTTAATCAGAGTCTCAATCTCTTTTTGGCAAACGTCTTTTTCACCTTTTTTAATGATCCTGAATCCGTAACCGGAACCGCCAAATGATGTTTTAACCACCAGGTCACCGAATGTTCCCAGTCTTTCCAGACTTTTAAGAAATGTTTCGTAAGAATCGCAATAGGCCGATCCAGGAACACCTAAGTCGAATCGCTCAGAGATAAGATTATGGAATTGACGTGAGTTTACTTTTTTTACAATACCAAGATCAGGGTTGTCGCAATTAAACCCCAGCATTTTCAATTTATTAAGGGTGCATTCATCCCACCCCCATGGTACCGGAATCTCATCTCTGTATTTAAAGTCTCCCCTGGGGTGATTCAGGTGGATGTTGATCGTCTGCAGAGGTTTTACATTTATGGAAATAAGGTAATCTCGGAAATCATCGGGCATTTCCACATCAAGAAGGACTCTGTCGGATTGATCCCCCATGAATGAAAAAAGAATGGTCATTTCAGAAGCAGCACGGGCAAGTTTGTCAGTTACATATTCTCCCAACTGCAGATCGAAAAGAGCATTGAGGTAGTAAAGACGGACAGGTTTATTCGGCATAATGAAGCACCCCGGAGGTGATTAATCAAGCAATACCAGATTCATCTCCGGGGTATTTTTGAAATTGATACAAACTCGGCTCGATTTTGAGCAGGACCAACCTCAGATCGAATCGCTTTTTTGCATCATTTGAAGATTCTTCTCCAGCTTTTCCAGATTTTCTTCCAGGCCCTGGAGCTTTTCCCGTTCCTTGGCTATTACATCTTCAGGTGCACGGCTTACGAAATTCTGATTCTCAAGACGGGCCTTTGTTCCATTGATAAGACCACTGACTCTGGATATCTCTTTTGTAAGTCTTTCAATTTCCACCTTTATGTCGATCAGTCCTTCAAGGCTGAGATAGACAGTTGTACCCCTGACCACCGATGAACCAGAAAAGGGAGGCTTCTTTGCATTCTGATCTATAATGGTTTCTGCCAGTTTTGCAAATTGATTGATCAGTTTAACCTGCGTTTTCAATACTTCCGTACTGTCACTGTCTGCAGGGATAATTACTGCATTACCCTGTTTATCAGGTGGAACATTGTTTTCAGATCTTATGGTCCGCAAAGCAGTAATTACATCTATAGTCAATCCGAACTGTAATTCGGCCCGATCGTTAAGTAAAGAACTGTCAGCTACCGGGAATTTTGAAGTCATGATAAATTCGCTGTCAATCACCTCCGGGAAGACCACTTTTTGCCGCAGGTTTGACCATATTTCCTCAGTTATAAAAGGCATGACAGGATGAAGCATCTTCAGGATGGATGCCAGCATGTAACTGCAAAGACAGATGGCATCCTGACGCCGCGAAGGATCCTCCTGCTGATAGAGGTCGGACTTTTTAGCTTCGATATACCAGTCACAGAACTCTTTCCAGATAAAATCATAGAGGGTGTGGCATACTTCATTAAACCTGAACTGCTCCAGACTTTCATTGACACTGGAAACTACTTTCTGCAGTTTGCTGATTATCCAGCGGTCTTCCAGTTTGAAACGCCCCAAAGATGGCAGACTGTTAAAAGTATACTGCTGATCTATGTTACTGAGAAGAAATCTGGAAGCATTCCATAATTTGTTGGCAAAATTACGCCCAATGTCGAATGTATCTTTTCCCAGATAAACATCTGCTCCGGAGGCGGTGATCATGATCATGGAAAAACGGAGTGCATCTGCACCGTAAACCGGAATTATTTCCAGCGGGTCAATGGAGTTGCCCAGCGATTTACTCATCTTCCGCCCGGTTTTGTCTCTGACCGTCCCGTGAAGAATAACCTTGGAAAATGGCAATTTACCTGTAAAATGAAGGGATGACATGATCATCCTTGCCACCCAGAAAAACAATATTTCCGGTGCGGTCGCCAGTGTATCAGTCGGAAAGAACTTTTTCATGGTCAGAGTCTCTTCAGGCCACCCCATAGTGGAAAACGGCCACAGCCAGGATGAGAACCAGGTGTCAAGTACGTCTTCATCCTGTTTTAAAGATGCGCCGTGGCATTTGGGACAGCTTGAAGGAGTCTCTTCAGCCACAATCATTTCGCCACACTCACAGTACCATACCGGAATTCTGTGTCCCCACCAGATCTGTCGTGAAATGCACCAGTCACGAATATTTTCCATCCAGTCGATATAGGTCTTTCTCCATCGCACAGGATAAAAGGTAACCTTGTCTTCAAGCGCAGCTTTAAGGGCTTCTTCGGCCAAAGGTTTCATTTTGACAAACCACTGGTCGGAATAGTATGGTTCCACCACTGTGGCACATCTGTAACAATGACCTACCGCATGGGCATGTTCTTCAATCTTTTCCACCAGACCCAGTGCTGTAAGATCTTCAACCACCTCTTTTCGAACCGTAAACCGGTCTTTACCGATGTATTTCTCGGGTATAGGACCGGTCATATGCCCGGTCTCATCCATAACCACGATCACTTCCAGGTTATGACGCTGCCCCATTGCGTAGTCATTGGGATCGTGTGCAGGGGTAACCTTCACTGCACCTGTACCAAATTCCCTGTCTACATAATCATCGGTAATGACAGGAATCTCTCTGTTTACCAGAGGGAGAATAAGCTTTTTACCTGCCTTGTCTGTATAGCGTTGATCCTTCGGATTGACTGCAACAGCAGTGTCTCCTAGCATGGTTTCGGGACGGGTAGTGGCAACGGTTACATAGCCAGAGCCATCTGCGTATGGATAGCGGAAGTGGTAGAGTTTTCCCTGAAGCTCCTTATGCTCTGCTTCTTCATCAGAGAGGGCAGTCTGGCATCGGGGGCACCAGTTTATGATGTATTTTCCTTTATAAATAAGACCTTCTTTATAAAGCTGCACAAAAACCTTACGTACTGCTTTTGACAATCCTTCATCCATGGTAAAGCGTTCCCGGTCCCAGTCACATGAACTGCCCAGTTTTTTAAGCTGGCTGGAGATGATCTGGTGGTGAACCTCTTTCCATTTCCAGACTTCCTTGATGAAAGCTTCTCTGCCAAGGTCATGACGGTTTTTCTTTTCTTTAGCCAGTTTTCTTTCCACTACATTCTGAGTAGCTATTCCGGCATGATCGGTACCAGGCATCCAGAGGGTTTCAAAACCACTCATGCGTTTATAGCGGATAATAATATCCTGAATAGAGTTATTCAGCGCATGACCCATGTGGAGTACACCTGTAACGTTTGGGGGTGGGATTACAATGGAGTATTTGGGTTTATCGGATTTTTCATCTGCATGGAAAAGCTTTTTTTCCATCCATTTGGCGTACCAGCGATCTTCTACCTGCGCAGGATTGTACTGTTTTTCCATCATTGAACTTTCAGAAATGGTTAAAATCTATATGTTTTTAATAAGAGGTTAAAAATATAATACGGGCAAAATAATCGGAGATTTGAGATTTAGTTTTTGATTCAGGGGATATAGGAATAAAAAATTAGATCTCAGATTTCTTATTCCATTAAATAA
>CAYPMS010000048.1:0-24362 GCA_964411655.1 uncultured Fibrobacter sp. | reverse complement strand
CGGACTTCCATTTAATAAACGCGTACTATTTGGGTACAGAAGATGATTCAACATGTTCTGCACCTCTCCTGATGTATTAAACTCGTAAGAACTGATATTTCGCTCGAAACTTTTAAAAGAATTGTCAAATCCGATAAGGGCAGGCCTTTGTGAAAGCGGCACAGAGCAGTAGTTCCAGTAATCGGTTATCAATACCGCAATCTGATCGTTTGCACACACCCAGGCGGTTATTGAGCTGTCTTTAAAAGCTTCTTTAATAAATTCCTCACAAACGGTAAAGATCAGGTTGTCACGCAAAAGGATATCATGCTCATACTGAATCGAAGATGTCCGGCTTCTCAAAAACGGATGCAATTTTTCTGCGACTTCTGAAATCAGTTCTTTGTCAAATGAGGATTCACCTATAATTTTCTCCAGGAAAAAATAATCATTCAGATAATCTGCAGACACATAAGGTATTATCCGGATGTCCGGGTATGCCATTGCAGCCTTTTTCAAACCAGCTAACCGGTTCTGAGACCAGGGGCTTTTATGAAATGGTGAGATATAGGCGATTCTTTTATGTCCTTTCCCAATAAGATATCTTCCAACCTCATAACCCGGAAGAATCGAATAGCTCGAATCAAAAAAGGACAGTTTCTTCCTTGCAGAACCATGATAGTCAACCATCTTCAATATTCTGTGATCTTCCACCCACGCAGATATTGGTATGTCAAAGATTAACAATTTGCGCAGACATTCTGCTGAATCTTTCATGTGGTACGATGAAAGTATAATACCAATAATATTTTTACTTTTCAGGTATTGGGCAAGGAGGGTATCATCAGGGGTATAGAATTGCGGTTCGTCAAGATAATCATTACAGCATATTGTTTCTAAAATCACATTCTGCTGTATTGCCGCATTTGAAAGTAAACGGTAAAAATTCCGCTCACGTTCTGTCTCAATCTTTACAGCATTTTTCCCTAATCCAAAAGCAATTATTGCGATTCTTGATTTGGATTTGGTCTGACCGGTGAAAAAAAAGTATCTGGATCCGCTCCGCTTTATGACATTTTCTTCGGTTAAAACAGCAAGTGCCTTTTTAATCGTAGGATAACTTACATTATAATATGCAGTCAATTGCTTTATGGATGGCAACGGTAAATGAGTCGGATATTTTCCTTCAACTTTGTCTTTTTTAATTGTAATTACAGTTTTTTCTACCGTACTATGTTTCTCAAGATCTGCTACTCCATCTTGAAATGATTTTTTTTCTCCAGCGATGTAGTGACCACTCCCCCACCTTCCTTGCAGTAACCCTTCGTTTTTTAAAACATCTATGGCCCGGAGTATTGTTACCGGTGATACAGAACAATGCCTGGCGAGATTTCTCACTGAAGGCAATTTTCCATCAGTTGTCCCCTCGATAACAGTTCGCAGCTTTTTCACTGTTTCAGATAATACCGGTGCTTTTCGTGCTTTCATATTCATCCCCAAAAAACAGAAACAGTTAAATTATAACAGTGTAACATCAAAATAAATCTATCAACATTTTCACTAACAAGCATATATGGGGTTTGCACTATTTCACTAAGTTGAGAAACAATTTACAGAACAAGTCAGTGAAGAGATTGAAGACCGGAATTTTATCATGTTACTGATTGCGCTTAGGTGTAAGCAGGTATTAGACAGAAGCAGTTTTCCGAAAAGATGCATTGCGGGCAGAGCCTGATTTCCAAGATTGAAAATGAAAAAGATATCACTTTTTCTTTTCAAAAGAATAAAACCCTTTACAATAGGACCTATTCCAACAAAGAACGATAGTTGAATAAGAAATGATTCTTGTTGAATAAGGAACTTTGTTTTTTTAAATAGAAGATTCAAAAAAACTATTTCCAGTTAACAAATAAGTATACGGTATGAATTCACAGTGTGATTGTTTTAACTATCAGGAATAATTAAGGGGAGAACAAAAAACTAAGTCAAAACTTACAACAAATTATAGATTTTCTATAAAAATCCGAAATCTCAAAAATAAAAAATTACCCCTGACAGGATTCGAACCTGTTACCCTCTGCTTAGAAGGCAGATGCTCTATCCAGATGAGCTACAGGGGCAATGGATAATCTAAATTTTCGGGGTAGAGGGATTCGAACCCCCGACACCGTGGTCCCAAACCACGTGCGCTACCAGACTGCGCCACACCCCGTTTTAAATTTGATGGTAGAATATAATTTCTGGCATCCAACGGGCAAACTAAAATGAAAGTAAATGCGCTTACTATTTACCAGCTTTCCCAAAATATCTGAAATGCCCGGTGATTTTATACTCAAACAAAATATCCTCTATCTGAGCACCTCTGCCGATATTGTGCACAACCGCAAACCGGTCGGTATTGCGCACCCGGACATCCACCACCAGACCTATATGATCAAGATCCCCCGGAATCTTCCAAACAACAATGTCTCCGGGAAGATAATCACTCCCATTTTGGGAAACTGCTATCGACTTGGCTTTTCTGGTTAAAAATGTCACAATATTAGGTACCCGTCGATGATCAATATTGGGATCGGGCCTCTTATTTCCCCAAAGCTTTGGATAGCTATCAAAATTTTTCTTCATATCCTCGTGAATCTCTTTTTGCAAATCCACACCTGCTGCCCTGAATGCCCTTATAATCACATCCGTGCAAACTCCACGCTCCGGCGAAACATCCCCCCCGGGATAATCCAGTTTTACATAAGATGGATCATAATACTTTGTAACTTCTGTCTGGGATTTCGCATGCTTTATAATAACAGATACAGAATCAGAAGATTTTTCTGCATATGAACCGGCAACATATAATAGAAACAGCAGATTAAAAAGGGGAAAACAGCGGTAAAGCATCATAATTTCCGGTTCTTTATTCGGAACTACATACACGGTGATACGGTCAGCAGCCTGTCTATTTGACATTCGAAATCCAACATCTGCCATCCGATATCCGGACATTCGTTTTATTCTATATTCGCTACCCATCTCTCCTGAACACAACTTGTCCACCAAGAATAGTCATCCAGGCGTATCCCTTGAGCGAAAAGCCACTGAAAGCAGTGTTGCGGGATTTTGAGAAGAAATGCTGCGGATTAACCACCCAGCTGGCTTCAGGATCGATAATGGTAATATCTGCAATTGCACCAGTAGAAAGCGTTCCGCCAGCGGTTCCCATGATACGGTTTGGCTCCACACTCATTTTCCTTACCATATCAGAGGGAGAAAGAATTCCTTTGGATACCAGATAAGTCATCACTACACCCACCGATGTCTCCAGTCCGATCACCCCAAAAGCTGCTGCATCAAACTCCACATCCTTTTCCTCAGACACATGGGGTGCATGGTCACTGGCAATGACATCGATCGTGCCATCAACCAGACCGGCAATCACAGCATCTCTGTCTTTAGCAGTGCGCAGCGGTGGATTCATTTTCTTATTGGTATCGTATGGACCCACATCCTCATCGGTAAGAGTAAAGTAATGCGGACATGTTTCGGCGCTGACCCTGACGCCTCGACTTTTTGCATCACGAATAAGACGGACCGATCCTGCGGTAGACACATGAGCGATATGTACACGTGCACCAGTGTATTCCGCAAGAAGAAGATCTCTGGCAACGATAATCTCCTCTGCAATGGCAGGAATTCCCCTTATACCAAGTCTGGTAGAGACGATTCCCTCATTCATGTGGCCTTTCTGGCTTAGCGCTGTATCTTCACAGTGGCAGATAACCGGAATATTAAAAGATCTGGAATAATTGAGAGCATTTCTCATCAGGTTAGACTTGGCAACCGATTTACCATCATCAGAAACAGCCTTTGCCCCAGTCTTTACCATCTCACCCATGGGAGCAAGCTCTTCACCTTCAAGCCCTTTGGTTATGGCTCCAATAGGATAGATTCTGCATGGACAGTCTTCGCCATGCTGAATAACGTATCGGATCTTTGATTCTTCATCCAGAGCAGGAGTTGTATTAGGCATACAGGCCACAGCAGTAAATCCGCCGGCAGCGGCAGCCTGTGTTCCAGTAGCAATGGTTTCCTTGTCTTCCCTTCCAGGTTCCCGCAGATGCACATGCATGTCCATAAGCCCCGGAACGATCCATTTGTTTCTGACATCGATTGTCTGATAATCGGAACTGAAAGCAGGTATTTGTTCGGTGATGGATTTGATTTTACCATCTTCTATGAGCAGATGATAGATGCCATCGAGTTTATTTACCGGATCGATAAGCCTTCCATTGACAAGCAGAATCGGCTGAGCTTTTTTTGATCCGTTAAAGGGATAGTAAACAGTACTTCCATGTTTTTTAACCATTTTCACCGCCTCCGAGCAGATAAAGCACCGCCATACGGACCGCTACCCCATTGGTAACCTGCTGCAGTATCACAGATTTTGGTCCATCGGCAACATCGGAAGCCAATTCGATTCCTCTGTTAATGGGTCCAGGGTGCATGATAAGAACATCTTTGGAAAGAGCAGATAATTTTTCGAGATCCAGCCCATAACGATCTCTGTATTCACGGATAGTAGGGAAGGCACCGCTGGCCTGCCGTTCCAGTTGCAGTCTAAGAGGCATGATCACATCTGCCCCATCCATAGCCTCTTCCAGATTATCGGTAATTGGTACCCCCATACTTTCCCTGTGCTGGGGAAGCAGAGTGGGAGGACCGCACAGAACCACGTTCATCCCCATGGTGCTCATTCCCCAGGCATTGGAACGAGCCACACGGCTGTGGAATACATCACCAATGATAGCCACCTTGAGTCCCTCTAACCTGCCCAGTTTCTGCCTGATGGTCATCATGTCCAGAAGAGCCTGGGTAGGGTGTTCATGAAGTCCATCGCCGGCATTTATGATTACTGCATCTGTACATTTTGTAAGGAACAGGGGAACTCCGGCAGAGCTATGCCGTACCACCACCATATCGATCTTCATTGCTTCGATGTTGCGGATGGTATCTCTGAGAGTTTCGCCTTTGTTTACAGAGCTTGTTGATGCAGAAAAGTTAAGCGGGCTTGCACTCAGCCGTTTTTCGGCCAATTCGAAGGAGATTCGGGTGCGGGTGCTGTTTTCATAGAAAAGGTTGACAACGGTTTTTCCCCTGAGTGTGGGGACGACTTTAATCTCTCTTTGGAGAACTTCGTAAAAAGAATCAGCAGTGTCAAGAATCAGAGTGATATCTTCTCTGGAAACGCCCTCCAGTCCTAGCAGATGCTGGATGTGAAGTCCCATCGATCAGTCACCTTCCTCCAGTTCCATAAGCCATAATGAATCCTCGCTATCGATCTCTTTAACTTTCAAAGAAACTTCCTGATTTCGTAAAGTAGTAATTTTTTTTCCCACATAATCTGCCCTGATGGGCAGTTCGCGGTTTCCCCTATCAACCAGAACCGCCAGTTGAATCGTTTTGGGTCTTCCCAGATCCATCAGTGCATCTAGAGCGGCTCTGACCGATCTTCCGGTAAAAAGGACATCATCTACCAGCACCAGATTCATTCCACTGATATCAAAAGGTATATCGGTGATTTTGACCTCCGGATGCCTGAAAGCGGTGCGATAATCATCGCGGTAAAGAGTAGCATCCAAGATTCCCGGTACCAGGGACTTTCTTTCCATTTCATTGATTTTTTTAACGATGCGTGAAGCCAGATAGACTCCTCTGGTCTGCATTCCAACAATGCCGAAATTATCCAGATCCTTGTTTCTTTCCAGTATCTGATGAGTGATACGGGTTAAGGCCAGATCCAGCGCATGTTCATCCATAAGCAGTTCTAATTTTTTCATGGTAGTCAATATAGTATGGACTAGGGGGGGAATGCAAGCGAACTCTATTGAACCTAAAATCCGCAATTGAATGTAGCGCATATGCGTAACCTCAACTGCGGAATTTAGGTTGAACAGAAATAACCTTACTGCAGGCACATATTTTGCGTTATGTTTTTTGCTGATTAAACCCTGTTTTGAAAAAAGGAGGCAGTATGATGAAGGCAGTGACTTTTATGATAATCATTTTTTCTTCATGGGCATGTATCTATGGACAAGACAAAACGATCGGAATCAAAGGCGGATTTACTATCGCTAATTTCTGGGGTGATGGTGCGGATAATCTCAATGGCCGGCTCAGAACTGAAATTCCAAATCTTGACGAACAGAATCTTTACTGGTTTACAGTAGGTTTATTCAACACCCGTAACGTTCTGCCGGACCTCTTTTCCGTTCAGACAGAAATAATTTATATGCGAGGAGGGAAGAACTGGGAAGGAAGCATAGATGGTGAAGTGTATTCATTCGATGTATTTGCTGATTATCTTCAGATGCCATGGCTTGCCAAGATAACCATTCCGGTGCTGTTCCGGCCACATGTTTATTTTGGTCCATATCTCTCCTGGATGTTCCGTGCACGTTTGACAGACGCTCCGGCAGGAGTAGCCGAAACGATAATTGGTGATGATGTAACTGTCGGAGAGATTTTTGAGCGCTATACTAACACCATAGATCTGGGATTGACTACCGGAATCGACTTTGGTATTCCTTTCGGCCCTGGAAATATGGTTTTTGATTTCCGCTATAATCTTGGTGCAATCAATGTTTTTAACACTGTACCTACAGCGAGTGTGCGAAACTATGTTTTTCTGTTGATGGCTGGTTACTCTATCGAAATTTCGTCCGGGTACTGACATTTTTTGAATCGGTTAAGCAGATTCTTTAACTGAAAAGGTCAATCACCCGTAATATTAATGTAACAAGGAGGTTGCATGAAAACATTAAATGCTATTGACTGGACAGCACTCGTGCTGTTAATTATCGGCGGAATAAACTGGGGACTTATCGGTTTTTTTGGTTTTGATCTGGTAGCAGCCATTTTCGGAACAGTGGCTCCATTTGTTTATGCTATAGTGGGGTTGGCTGCATTGTATGTAGCTTTTTTGAGCCCATCGCTGGCACGTAAAGTCCAATACAGACCACATCGTGCCGCTCAGCAGCCTATATGAACAGTAAAGAAATTGTACAGCGGACACTGAATTTTCAATGTCCACCAAGAGTTGCACATTCGTTCTACCCTTCTGATTTCGTGTGGACAGGTGTTCACATCTCTGCTCCACAGAATGAATGGAAAAGAGTCGGTGAACTGGATTGGAAAAGAGTTGATGAGTGGGGTAACGAATGGCAAAAGACCAGTTATAGCTCTAAAGGTAAAATTATCAAAGGCGGGCTGCGGAAGCTTCAGGATATTGACTCTTATCAATTCCCTGACTTCAGTAACCCCGCCCTTTATTTCAATACCAGATCTGCATTTCAAAACAAACCACAGTTCTGGCATATTGGTGTATTGACCGGCAGCACCTATGAGATTGCCAACTCCCTTTTAGACAATTATCAATCTCTTATCGATACCGAAATCGACACAATCCGCCATCTTCACGACAGGATAGACTCTATCCTGAAAACCCAGATAAGCGGGTTTAAAGAGGCCGGTGCAGATGGAGTCATGATAATAGAGGATTTGGGAGATACATTTCAAGTATCCCCAGGGCCAATATTATGGAAAGATGAATTTGGGCCACGGCTCAAATCTCTTTGCGATTATAGTCATAATCTGGACATAAAGGTTATCATGCACTCTTTTCAGGAGATCGCCCGGGTACCGGAACTTATCTCAAGTGGTGTTGATTGCATCCAGATCGACAGCCCTGGATCAATCGGTTTGGATGAGCTGCAGAAGTTAAGGGATAAGTTTCATGTGTCATTCTGGTGTCCGGTAGACATTCACACCACTCTTCAGTCTCGCAACGAACAGCTTATCCGTGCAGAAGCCCGCAAGATGCTTCAAATGTTATGGAAAGGTGAAGGTGGCTTTATTGCAGGATATTTCTGGGATAATCTCTCCTTAGGGCTGGATCCCCAGTGGCAGGAGTATGCCATCGATGAATTTTTGAAGTATGGAATAGCGCAAAATTTCAAACCCTGTTTACTTGGCAGGTAGTCCCGTCAGTGTAAATTTTTTAAACCTAAAATCCGCAGTTGAATGTTGCGCATATGCGTAACCTATTGAGCGCTAAGCCATTCACGCGGTTTGACCTTATCACCGTGTCGATAAGGCCTGCACCGCGTTCAAGGCTTATCATCTCAATATCTTATGCATCTGCATCCACCTCAACTGCGGAATTTAGGTTAAAAAGAGCCCTGTATAAAGCTGAGTTTTTTAGAAAGTGAAGCGTTTACCTTTGCTGCCTGTACGTGCACTGTGTCTAAAATCATTTTTTTAATAAGCAGAGTATTTTATCGCAAAGGAAAAGATGGAAACTAATTACTGAGGTAGTCCCATAAACCTGAGAAATTTCTCGTTATCTCTCCATTTAGGAGACACCTTGATATGACAGGTAATAGAAACCGGCATCTGTACCATCGCAGCCATCTCTTTTTCTGCGTTTTTACGGATTCTGTTTATTACCGATCCCCCTTTGCCCACGATTATCCCCCTCTGACCTGAAGTCTCCACATGGATGGTAGCACCAATACGATGCCTGTCCTGGTCTTCCTTGTAAGACTCAATCTCCACAAAGCAGGCATGCGGAACCTCCTCTCTGGTGTTCAGGATTATCTGTTTACGAATGAATTCAGCGGCAAAAAAACGCAGGTTTGCATCCGTAAGTTCATCCGGGTTGAAATAACAGGGTCCCTCTTTGATAAAGGGATCCAGGGCATCCAGAAATTTCTCTCTGGCTTCCGGCAGATTAGCAGAGATCTGTATTTGTGGCATTTTCGAGAACTGGGGAAACAACTCATAAAAATGCCGTATCTTTTTTTCAGGAGCCCCGACTAAATCGATTTTATTAAATACTACAATAATATTTACAGTTGAATTGGAGAGCATACTGGCTATGCTTGCCTCTTCCTCCCCGAATTCTCTGGAAAGGTCCACAAGATAGCAAATTATGTCAATTCCCTGCTCTTCCAGAACAGTACGGGCTTCTTTTATCATGGATTGATTGAAAACATGTTTACCCTGGTGAATGCCTGGTGTATCCACGAAAATCAGTTGGAGATTATCGGTAGTCAGGATTCCCTTAAGGTTGCGGCGGGTGGTCTGAGGAAGAGGTGTTACAACTGAGAGCTGCTCCTGTAAAACAGTGTTCATCAAAGTGGATTTGCCACTGTTGGGTCTGCCAATCAACACAATAAAAGCCGATCTGAACGGTTTCTGGTTCTGCATATTACACATTACATCTGAGTTCTCTGGTCCAATTTGCCAGGTATGCAATCAAGAGTGACTGCGGATTGCTCGGCCAGTCCTTTTTTCTGTTTATCCTGAACAGACTTCAGAAAATGTCTGAAATATTCAGCTGCAATAAAACTGGAGTGAACCGTCCAGTATGCTCCATGTACAGTGACTACGCTGACAGCGATCCTCTGAGTGGAGTCGACCGGATCTCTGGCAAATCCGATAAACCAGTCGACTCTTCCGATTCCATCCCTATCAACCGACCCGGTTTTTCCCCCGTACTGGATATTGTTAAATCGGGGGGATTGCCTAATGTATTTAAATGATTTGCGGGCTGTACCGTAACTTGACACACTCTGCATCATTTTTCTCAGTTCCCCTGCAGTATGTCCATTGATAGGGGTTTTCCATGTTCTGTTTTGTGCTTTATAGACGCAACTGTCTTTTCTGGTGACGCTGTCAACCAAAAATGGTTGCGGCATCTTTCCATTTTCCGAGATCGTACTGGCCATCAAAGCGCCATGAAATGGTGAAATGGTTGTTTGCTGATTAAATCCAGATGCAAGCTCTGCCAGTTCGAAAAGAGAATCACCTATGATCATTTGTGACATTTCGATTTCCAGTTCAAAAGGAATCACTGTATTGAAACCGAATTTATGGCTGAAACTTTCCAGTTTTTCTTTTCCCAGAGAATAGATTCCTACTTTGGCAAAAACCGGGTTGATAGAAAGAGCATAGGCTCTTTCCAGGGTGATTTCGTTAAACTGACCGGGTTCTTTTTCCAACTGATACTTGTAAAGAGTATGATTTCTGCCAACATGTTTCACCAAACTCTGGGCATCAAAACCAGCTTCCTCGATAGCTGCAGCAGCAGTTATTGTTTTAAACACAGATGCAGCAGGAAAGATACTTCGAAAAGAGATATTACCCAGATCGGAAACACTGTCATGCTTAAAAGAGACTATTGAAAGTACTCTGCCTGAATTGGGGTGCATGGCAATGATAGCGCCATAAAGCGGTTTATACCTTTTCATCAGGCGCATTCCAAGGTTTTGCAAAGATGAATCAAGGCTGAAATGATAAACCAAAGTGTCCTGAAGATAACTGATAGTGTCACTGATTTTTGACATGTCATAAGAGGACTGTTTCAGAATAGCCGCCATTTCAGCAAAACTCATCATGGAGCTCTCTTTACCGGATTCCTTACGGAATTCAGTTACTGAAATTGACTTTTTCTCTACGACCTGATTTTTCTTTACAGATTGTTTCTTCTTTACATCTGTTCCTGAAACAGAGTCCTGAGCGTTTGAAACCAGCAATGCTCCACCGAATTTGAAGGCGGCACCAAAAAGAAGAAGAATTAAAAGAAGACGGATTCTACCTTTTTTAGGGATTTTTAATTTCAGAGATTTCTCAGCTCGAATGCGACGCATCATGGGTGAAAAATCACTCATTTAAACTCCATTTAACAACCAGAAATTCACACATTTAATCATTAACAAAAGCAACCGAGCCGCAAGGCACAGGCCTTAATTATTCCAAAAGCAAGATCCGAACCTGAAATACTTTTCCCTTTTACTGAATATTTTTTAAAAATACAGATTCCTGCTTTGAAGCAGGAACCTGTTAATTAAACATATCAGAAATTAATAGCAGTCTGAACACTGATAAAGTTATTGGATTTGAGATCACCATTTTTATCACGTTTAAAGCCGTAACGGGAATCCCAAATCAGAGTAGCGCCACTGGTGATATCAAAACCGATCCTGTATCCATAGTACATAAACTCGGTTTTATCGAAGAATTTATCATTCAGATCACCAATATTGTTTTTATTGTAGTAGAACTCTGCCTTGCTGATTTTGGGAATCTTCTGGGTAAGAACTTCACCAGCCGCTGCAACTGCTTCAAATCGCCGATCCTTATCTCTTTCTTTCCCCTCTTTTTCCTTACCGATCATATGCTGATAAGAACCATCCAATATCAGAATACCTGCGAGATTAGCACCCAGTTTTCCATAGATACCGTTAAGAGTAGTTGATGTCATACGATCTTCTTTGGTATTTACCACAGGATCTCTGGCCAGACGTTCATCAAGATAATAGGTATTGAAATGGTTGAATTCGAATCTGCCCTCGGAGCGGCGATACTCTAAATTTGCCCAGATCGGACCAGCTCTCAGAGCAACTCCAGGTGCCCCTATACCCCATCCATGCTTTCCATCATCGCGAATAGCGGCTTGTCCATAAATATCCACACCAAGCAGTTTGGTATTTATGATAGGAATACCGACATCTCCACCGATCAACCCGTAAGCATCATCTTCTTTCTGTGCATTTAACTCATTGTGGTATTTAGCCGCGTCTTCTCTGGGATCTCCCAGTCCGGTGTTAATCACCGTATCCAGTGCCTCTCGTACTGGTACATTCAATGAAAGAAGATAATTGTACAATCCTACCGATTTTGGTTGCTGCACATCCCATTTTCTGGCCGGTGAATACTGATTAATGTCTCTTACATAAGTACCACCGATGCTGATTCCACTAAGTACGGGCATATTTGAAGGTTTGAAGGGTTTTACTGCCAGACGCACACCAGCCAAACCGCCATCATCGTTTAATTCTTTGAAATCTGCAAGAACAGTCTGCAGAGAGATTCCAATGGGGCTGATATCGTTTAGATAGAACTGTAATCCAAGAAGTTTCTGATCAGGATAATGAAGCATATTGGTAAAACGATCCATTATCAGACCGTAACCGAATGTAACGCTGGAAAGTCCACCAAATTTGATAAAAAGTGGATCCTGTTCATGCCCGAAACGGATATAGCGGATTTTGCGGGTTATAGCTTCCAGTGGCTCATCTTTAAAGTTCCACCCTTTGTTGGAAAATTTGCCTTCAGAATCGATAAACAACTCCAGATCAAAGAAAATCCCAAATTTCCAGATGGGAACATCGACACCGATTGCCAGTCGTGTCCACTGCTCGTTATTCACCGTTACTACTCCGGCCCCGATCTCCCAGGCAGGAGAGGACTTTTGACCAACACTGGGCGGAGGAAGATCCGCTTTTTGTTCTTCTGCTTTGCCCTGCTCAGATTGTTCCTGCTGGGGCAGTGATTGTTTATCGGTTAAATTCTGATCCTCGGCAAATGCTGCTGAGCTAATAAAAAAAGCTGCTAAAAGTAGCACACTTAATCGCAACATCATAAACCTCCTTAGGTAGTTTCACTGTTTTTGATTCAGGAAAAATACTTTAGGAGAAAATTATATCCAGTTGTTTTTTTATTGGGAAGGCTCAAGTTAAGTTATTGTGAAGAAAGCGGCTTGGATAACCCTCTTAGGAAAGGTTCTGCTGCAGAAGAGATTCCGGCAAAAAAAGATTCCCAGTCGAAAGCATCTCCTTATTAAGGGGAACAAAGGGGGCAGATTTCATTGCCTGCCCGAAATCGAAATCTCATCATTCGATTTTTTCCCTGATTATATAGGAGTCTTTGGGTGCCATGTTGATAATCATTTCTGCCAGTAACCCAAAGAAAAACAGCTGCACTCCCACTATCACAGCTCCAACAGAAAGAACAACCAGCGGACGAACTTTCATGTAACCGGTAAGAGCCCATGATATTCCAAAATACCCCAGCATTACTCCTCCTGTCAGAATCAGGATGAAACCGAAAAAGCCAAAAAAATGCAAAGGTCTTTTAAAATATTTACGCAGGAAAAGAAGGGTGAGCATGTCCAGTGTACCACTGAAAAATTTGCTGAAACCGTATTTTGATTTGCCAAATTTGCGAGCATGATGAGGGACAACGATCTCGGTTACACTGAAACCATCCCAGTGTGCCAATGCAGGCAGATAGCGATGACGGTCACCGTAGATATCCAGCGACTTGGCGGCTTCAGCCCGGTAGGCTTTAAATCCGCAATTGAAATCATGCAGTTTTACACCAGATAAAATGGAAGTAACAAAATTCCAGATCTTGGAAGGAAAGGTAAATGATACCGGATCATATCGTTTCTTTTTCCACCCGCTGACCACATCCCAGCCTTCCCCGATTTTTTCCAGCATCTCAGGAATGGCCTTGGGATCATCCTGCAAGTCGGCATCCATGGTAATAATCACCTCACCCCTGGCCTCCCTTATTCCCACACTTAACGCGGCAGATTTCCCATAATTACGACAGAAACGGAAAATTCGCAGGATGGAGCCATACTGGGTATACAACTGCTTAAGTACTTCAAAGGAGCCGTCTGTACTTCCATCATCCACCAGGATGATTTCGTATTCAATATTCATTGGTGTCAATACTTCGGAAATAGCCTTTATTAATAAAGGAAGGCTCTCTCTTTCGTTATGCAGCGGAACTACAATTGATACTTTTTTCATTTTTCTTTCCCTGAGTGATCATTCTATCTGTCACAAAAAATATGCCTCCAAGACAACTTGCCCCAATACCAACCAGCGAAGCCAGAAAACCCATGACATAAGCCTCGTGCGCAGGAAAACCAGCAAGTGTAAACAACATCCCTCCAACCGCTTCCCTAACCCCGAAAGGCAGGGGTATGGTCATAAACATTGCCATAAGTGGTACAAATATGAAAAAATACTGAAAATTGGCTGTGGTCAGAAGCCCCAGTGAAGCAGCTACCAGTACATGAACCCCGATCCTGAAAAACTGGGTGATTATGGAAAAAAATGCAACTTTTCCCAGTACATGAAAGTCTCCAGCCTCAATAAGCATCTCAGAGATAACTTCCTTTACCCGTAACTTACTTGCAAAGGCCACTGAGTCGGTAATTCTAAAAAAAGCCCTCTGCATTGGCTTTGAAACAAGAAAAATCATGATACCTACAAACATTATGAAAGTAACCAGCAGAGCCAGTACCGCAGTACCTATTTTGCCGTTATTGAGAGCACCTCGTTGCAGAAGAATAAAACTTCCGCCTACAGCAAAACCACACATGGCCCACAGCCCGGCGAATCTGTCAAGAAAAGTGGCAGCCAAACCAGCCAACCCCTTGCCTTGCTGAGATTTCAACGATGCTACCTTGACAGCATCACCCACTATTCCACCCATGATAAAATTGTTAAAAAACAAGCCGACAAAATATAAGCGGAATGCATTCCAGAATTTCAGAGAGATTCCACGATTTCTCAGTAAAATTTCCCACTGTATTACCCCCAGCCATCCGCTGATGATAAACACTGCAACCGAAGCGATTAACCATAGAGGATCTGCATCTAAAACTGTGGCTAAAATCTGATTCCATCCCAGTTTTCGAACCAAAAATGCCATCACAAGCAGAGTAACAATCAATTTAAATAATCTGGTAAAGCTTTTAGAAAACCTGGGCACTTATCCTCCGGTAAAATTTTGAGAAAAAGAAAATAAAATACGTATAGCACCTTCAAAAAATTAAAATTATCTCCCAATTATACTGGAATTTGACAAAAAAAGGCTCAAATCTCCTTTGCTTTGATATTCTTTCCGAGAGTTCCCCACCTCTTGTCTCCTTCTCTGCATTACTGCATTTTTCTCATCCTCACTCGTAATACTATTTTATGCATTTGCAGAGCATGTATAACCAGAACAGTATTTTTTTTGGAACACGTTTACCATTTACCAGCCGATTTATAGCTTTATCTGAAGCTATGGCTGTAAAATAAACTTGCTGAATTCAGGAAAACAGAAATGAAACTTCTCTTTTTAATGCCTTATGGAATCGGTAACCTGATAATCCTTTATCCTGTTTTAAAAAAGCTTCATGAGAAAAAGATCTCTTTTGATATTGTCACTTATCTCAAATCGGTTGACTACATTACCCGGCATTGGGAGCCGTTCAGAAATCTTTACCAGAAGAACTACTTTATTTCCAGCAATATCAAAGAGGCACTGTTAACTCTGCAGAAAATCCGTAAAGAATCATACGATGTGTCGATATTGTCATTTCCATCTGCACGCCCTCACTATAATCTGCTTCATTACCTTTGCGGAGCAAGGGTCCGCATAGCTGCATCATACCCTGATGACAGCTTAGGCTCTCTGTCATTTCTTTCCACCAGGCGTGTACCTGTGGAAATCGGTTTACATGATGCCTTTCAGAACCTTCGTCTGGTCAACGCTGCCGGATTCTCCATTAAAAAAAATGAGATAGAATATTTTTCAGTCAGAGAAAAGAAAGAAAAGCGGATCGGTTTTCATGTCGGATGTAAAAAGGCAGATTCCTATCGCAGGTGGCCGCTGCAATATTGGAAACAGTTGATTGAAATGGTTCAGAAACAGGCTGCCGATCATGAACTGGTGCTTTTTTTCGGACCCGACGAATATGAGGAGCTTCTGTATTTTGAAAATATCGAAGGGGTAACAATCAAAAAGTCACTCTCCCTGAATGCCCTTTACGATGAAATAGCCCGATGTTCTGTATTCGTTTCCAATGATAGCGGACTGATGCATATGGCTGCATTTACCGGTGCACATTCGGTTTCTGTCTGGGGGCCATCGGACTTCCGCAGAACCGGACCGTTTTCCAAAGATGCGGTGATCATTCATTCAGACTATCCATGCAGGCCATGTTCCCACTCCTATTTTCGCAAGTCACACCGGTTCAACTGCCCTGACAGGGAGATTGCATGTCTCAGAGAGATAAAACCACAGAGAGTTATGGATGAGATTTGCAAAGTGCTGGGCTGCTGATCCCTATTATTTACAAATATTAATACCGGGCAGACCAATAGAAGAAATACTGGACCTCGTCCCAAGGTTAGTGGCAACCCCATTTTGTTGTGATAATTGAAATCTTGATTTCAACACTCCACCACGGTGAGGTAGCAGCGGTACCTTTGCAGTTGTACAAAATGAAAATGCAGGATTATATCGAAATAATCCTGTATCAAAGGTAGAAAACAGAACAGAATAAGGGGTAACCGGTCAGTTTCTTTTCTGAGCCTTAACCACCTTGGTTTCCTGAGCATCCGGACACTGTTCAATCAGTTTTTTCCAGGCGAGATCTTTTGATTTGTCCTTTTTCTGTCTTTCATATACCAGGCCAAGTTTATAAAGAGAGACACAGAGTTTGGATCCCTGCGGGTAATTTTTGATATAACTCAGGTATGCTTTTTCTGCATCGATATATTTTCTGGTGGCATAAAAGCATTCTGCAATCCAGTACTGGGACTCCTGAGCCAGTGATGATTCCGGGAACTGATTTGTAATGTTCTGAAAGGCACCTAATGCGATATCATATCTTCCAGCATTAAAATCGTTCATGGCCAGTTGGAAAAATTTTTCAATTTCAGAGGACCTAGAATTTGAAGCAGAATCTGCAATCAGTTTGGCTTCCAGTCTTTTATTGAACTCAGCCGTCTTTTCATCGATCTTTGAAAGCCTGAACTGGCTTTCTGACAGGTTGCCATCTATGGTGGATACTTTTCTGTCCAGCTCATTGAACCTTATCTGAAGATCAGCGCGAAGCAGTCTTAGCACTTCTGACTGGTTTTTCTGCTCTTCCAGAATTTTCTTCTGCATTTCAGTAAGCTCCGATTGCAAAGAATCGACCTGAGCTTTTACTTCACGCAACTCCTGAGTCCTTAACATGGTCAGATTTGCACAACCCTGAAATTGTAATACTGCAAAGAGAAGTACTACCGGCAGGAAAATTTTTGTAATCATCAACACACCTCTTCTCAAACATCTAAATCTATTTAACCGGCAATTATTTAGCCAGTACCTTAAATTCAGCACGACGGTTCTGCCTGTGACATGATTCCTCGATACAACCAGAGATCACCGGCATCTCCTTTCCCAAAGAAGTCACTTCCAAACGAATCGGTAAAATCCCCAGGTTTAAAAGGAAATCTTTTACAGCTTTGGCTCTTCTCTCACCAAGTCCCATATTATACTCCGATGAACCTCTCTCATCGCAGTGCCCCTGGATAAGAACACGAATACCGGAATATTCACTCAGAAATTTTGCTGCAGTGAGCAGCTTCTGCACAGCCTCATCGTCCAAACTGAAGCTGTTGAATTCGAAATAGATGACATTGAGATTCTCTCTGACCTTTGATGCAAGCTCACCTGCCAGATCTGCCTCCACAAATGATACTTCATCGGTGGTATCTACACCTTTAAACAGATCGGGTTGTGGAGCGGTTTTCTGCACTGGATCTCTGGGAACATCCATCAGTGTAGAAACCTGTTTTCGACATCCGTACACAAATACTGCTGCAAACACAGAAAGCATCAACAGGCAATTTTTTTTCATGACATCTTCCTGAAATTAAAAATCAGACCAGTCCGGCATTTTCACATTTCCGGTGCTGGTTACCCTGCGCAGCCTCCCACCATCAGGCTTGACCACATAGAGGTCGCTGCTGCCTCCCACCGTATTGACAAAAGCGATCAGGTTACCATCCGGTGACCACGCCGGATATTCGTTATTTCCTCCAAGATCGGTCACTTTGGTCAGTCCGGTTCCATCTGGTGCGATTGTCCATATATCGAATTTACCGTCGTCCATCGATTGAAAGGCGATTTTATCTCCTCTGGGTGACCAGGCCGGAGAGTCGGCGTACTTACTTTCAAAAGTTAACCGCCGCTGATTAGCCCCATCGGCATCCATTACATAAATCTGAGGAGTACCCGATCTGTCAGAGGTAAAGGCGATCTGATAACCGTTGGGAGACCATGATGGTGATGTATCCACCCCGTAATGAACTGTAAGCTGCCTGACATTTGTACCATCAGGGTTACAGGTATAGATATCAAGATTACCCTTTATGGAGGATCCGTATGCGATGGTCCCATCTATGGGAGAAACATCCGGACTGGTGGTAATTGCTTTGCTGTAAATGTGGATTTTTGAAGAGCCATCTTTGATAGATCCTTTGTACATATCCGGTTTTCCTCTGAGATAGGAGATCCACAGGATATTGCTGGCATCGGCAAATGCTGGGAAGATATTAATCACATTGTTGTTAGTAAGAGTAACCCTGTTATGACCATCGAAATCCATGAGAGCGATATCTTTCCTGTTTCCCGAAGCACTAACATATACGATGCGGCTGAGGAAAATCCCACGATCCCCGAAAAGTATCTCCACAATTTCATTGGAATAACGGTGGGCAATGGTTCTGATCGATTTCAACTCCCCTTTATATTTTTTCCCAATTATCAGCTCCTTTGAGGCAGCATCCCTGAGGTAGCAGTTTACAGTTACCTGGGAACCATCGATTGTATATTCACCATCGATAAAAATACCAACACTGGCCGCGGCAAATGCAGCACTGTCATATTCACCAAGGCTTGTCACTGTGAACCTACCGCAAAAATCCAGATCTGAAGTGATTATTTTCCAGGGCTGTTTTTCTTCCTCACTTATCTTCTGTCCATTGGTGGAACGGAAATCGATAACTCCGACCGGTATGGAATCAAATTTACTGGCATAAACTTCCAGATCGATTTTTTCTGCATAGACAGCACAACTAAAAAGAATCAGGAATGAAAAAGTTAAGAATAGTTTCAACATGCTATTTCCTGGTTGGGATAAGTGTACAATTGAGATCAAGTTTATCACCCGAAAAACCTGGCGGCAGCCTTCCAAATGGTGCTGCAAGCTTCACTGCACGCAGAGCGATATTATCTATAGTGCTGCTGCCTGAAGATTGCCGGATGGAAGGTTCTGAAATGGTTCCATCATTATAAATTATGAAATGTACCACTACCTTTATTTGATGGTTCTCTGTTGGTGGGTGCCAGTAAGTTTCAAGTTTCTGCTGCACGTGGTTAAGATACCAGTGAAACTTGAAATCCCCTGTGGCAGAAACCCTGGTTGGTACGGGAAGCTCCTCCAGAATAGATTCCAGTTCATTTAAGTTCTCCTCAACAGCCTGAGATGGCTCCTTTTTGGGTTGAGGCTTTGCATTTCTGTCGGTACTCCTGTTAGTAGAAGGAACCGGTTTAGGTTCCGGTTTTGCTTCCTTGCGAGCCACTTTCTGCTGTGGTGCATTCTGCACTTTCTGCGGAGTCACCGGACGCATGGGCGACACGAGCTGAAAAGTCTGGGGGCGCTGAAAGGTACGTGGTTTCCAGGCCATTTTTAGAATAAGAGGAATACCGATCAACACCATCAGATGAAAAACAACTGAAATGGCAAAGTAAACCCAGCCGCTTTCTTTTTGATCGTTGTATGTCATCAGTGCATCAGATCTGGACATATTCTTACTTTCCGGAGTTCTCCAGAGGCAAAGTCAAAAATCCCAGTTTCACCACCCCGGCTTTCTGTATCTCCGCAATCACCCTTATTACCAGACCATAAGGCACCTTGGCATCTGCATTCACGAATACAGGTACTTCCTTTTCTCCGGCAAACACCTCCCGGAAACTCTTTCTGAAATCCAGCAGAGATACTTTCTCATAATCTATGTAAATCTCATTTTTAGAATTGATAGTAACCTGAATCGATTTATCCACTTCAACGTTTTCCGCTTCTGCCTTGGGCAGGTCCACCTGTACACCCTGAGTCATCATCGGAGCAGTGATCATGAAGATGATAAGTAAGGCAAATACCACATCGATCAGATTGGTTAGATTAACATCGCTTATAACATGACGACGCCTGGCTTTTCTCTTAAGACCCATTGTCTTTTTTCCCCTGCTGCTTAAACCCGCGGCATCTGTGATGGCTGTGTACGCCCTGGCCGTTCTGTGTAAAGAAGATTGAATATCTCCCTTTTCAATCTCACTATCACCAGTTCCTTAAATTCATCCATCTGGTTTTCGATTTTTTCAGCCCGGTGATTGAAATAGTTATAAAAGAACAGTGCCGGGATGGCTACCGCTAATCCCACGATGGTAGTAATGAGTGCTTCGGCAATTCCAGGAGCAACTACCGGCAAAGAAGCAGATCCCTGATTTCCGATCTCGAAAAAGGAGTTCATTATTCCCCAGACCGTTCCTAAAAGACCCAGGAATGGAGCAATACTGCTTATCATTGCCAGGAAAAACACTCCCTTGTCCAGAGGTGCAATAAGGGCCATAAAAGCGCTTTCCATACGTTCGGAAGCCATGGTGAATTGATTCTGCAGAAAAAATGACCAGTCTTTGACACCGGTATGGGATTTGGCATCCTCCAGAATTCTTCGATACTCCATTGCCGCTGTACGGCCTAACTGCCCCATAGGAGAACCTATGGTTTTCTCATCAACCGATTCGATCTCAGAGAGTTTATTGATCGTATCATAACGACGCTTGAACAGTTTATTTTTGGCCGCAATTGAAGCCAATGCGAAATACCGGTTAAAGATAATTGCCCAGGTAAGAAGTGAAAATAATCCCAGAAGAATAATGATAATTCTACCCGCCCATCCCGAGCGAACGATCATATCAATTACAGGAACATTCATGAATAGATCCTTTCGGATAAAACTGAAATCCAACTGTATATTTGTAAATTTGGGCAACCCACTTTTTATATCAACTCAAGAGCAGGATAACCAAACCGCAAAAAATTCGTTTATATACAGTAATGCATCATTTAAAATTACTTCCTGATCGGTTGATAATCAAATAGAAGTACCAATTTGATGCTTCTTAATGAAGGCTTTGAAACCTTTGATAATCTGACCCTCTGATCTATATTTATCCAACAGACCTTTACTCCTAAAGCGGATCAAAAAAAATGAATTTTGAACAACTTACCCCAGATCAGATGCTAAATGCTGCTGAAGAAGCCACCGGAACACTTTTCACCGGTTTTACCGCCCGGTTGCCAAGTTATATAAACCGTGTATATGAATTCAGAACCCGCGATGGAACCAGGCTGATCGCCAAGTTTTACCGCCCTGGTCGCTGGAGTAAAGATGCAATTCTGGATGAGCACTCATTTCTTCAGGAGTTATATGAGGCAGAACTGCCGGTTATCCCTCCCTTAAAACTCTCAAACGGCAAAACACTTGGAGCTCTTGATGAGATTTACTTTGCTATTTTTCCCAAAAAAGCCGGAAGGCAGTTGGAAATAAACAGCTTTGAGAATTGGCTCAGACTAGGAAATCTGGTAGCCCGTATCCATAATATAGGTGCATCTCACCCTGCAAAATCGCGGGTTGTTATCTCACCAGACCAGTCCACCCGTAACGATCTGGATTTTCTGAATAAAATTATCCCTTCACCTTACCGCAACAGTTACCAGAAACTGGTAAACGAATTAATCGATCTCTGCACTCCCCTTTTCGATCATAACAAGGAGATCAGAATACATGGAGACTTACATATTGGCAATATTCTGAATAGAATGGAAGAAGGGCTACTGATAATCGATTTTGATGATATGGCCATGGGGCCAGCAGTGCAGGATCTCTGGCTTTTGCTTCCGGACAGGTTAGAGAAATCCAGGAAAGAAGTGGCGCTTTTTATCGAGGGATATGAGCAGTTCAGAGATTTTGACTCCAGAACGTTACGATTGATCGAACCGTTAAGGGCCATGCGACTGATCTACTTTTTAGGATGGTGCAGCAGGCAGCTTAACGATCATCAGTTCAGAAAAAATTTCCCGGACTGGGGAACTGATTCTTTCTGGAAAAAAGAGATAAATGATCTTAGTGAGCAGATGATGTTTGTAAGAGAAGCCTTGGAAAGAGATATCAATTTAAGGTAAAAATTCGATTGGCCTGTTTTTTTCTATATAGATGTATCAGTCTGCTTTTAACCTAAAATCCGCAGTTGAACGCGGCGCATCTGCATCCACCTCAACTGCGGAATTTAGGTTAAACCAGAGTTCGATTGTCAAAAAAGAGTTCAGGTACGTGTTTTTTTAAAGGGAATTAATAATGGAAGTGATCTTAATCAGCCAGAAAGCCTCAAAAAATTACCAGATAGAAAAAAGCTCCAACTCAGAATCCGAAACGATCTCAGTGTCCTCCAAAGCCACAATAGTAGAAAACCGGGTCAATGATTTTGATATTAAAAACTGTACTCCCAAAGCAATTTACAACTAAGCCATTTTGACTTCGGAAGCCACCAGTGTGGAATTAATCAGCATGAACGGAAATCATTGCACGGGCAGCCCCCAAATTGAAGTTCCAAAACACAAATAATTCCCAATAGCCAATTATCAAAGCTAAATAAAGCATAAAATAAAGACAGGGATAATTTGACAATAACAAATTTATTTCAAGTTCCTGTTTCTGAGTCGTATTTCGAATTTCGGATTTCCGATTTCCTCACTTCGAAATTCGATATTCACGTCAAATACGCTCTACAGGCAATCGAGAACTCTTCCTGTGTGTGTCTGTACTCCTTCTTTTTGGGTTCGAACTGTTTATCAAACTCCACAGAATCCTCAGGGTTGATATTGTAAACATCGCTGGAGCAATATCTCCATGTGTGTCCCTGCAGGATTCCTTTCTGCAACTCAAGAACCAAAAGACTATATGGAAAACGTCCATCCATATCACTTACCATATAATCTTTTGCACATTTGAACCCGTGCCTGCAGTAGTTTTGTGGATGTCCAAGAATTATGATCGCTTTTTCGTTATTTCTGGCGGCCATTTCTGCAGAGTAAAGTATTAATTCTGAACCCACTCCTTTTCTTTGAAATTGAGGCAAGACCGATATGGGACCAAAGGTCAAGGTTTCCATCCTGTTATCTGATTCATCGAGCAACCATGATCTGGTGTACATTATACTGCCGATAATTTCATTCTCATAGAGCGCAACCAGCGAAAGATCGGCAATAAAATCAGGATGTTTTCGCATTATGTGAGCTAAATAATGCTCAACACACCCAGGAACAAACAAATTCCAGAATGCTTCCCTGGTCACCTCTTCCACTCTTCTGAAATCCTGTTCCTGTTCGTTTCTGATGGTAATATTCATTTTTTATCCTTCAATGGACTGCAATCAAGTGATCACAGTATTTTTTCCAATAATTCAAAACGACCACCTTCAAAATAATTAAGTTTGTGATAAAAAGCACAGGCAGTATTTTTTTTATTGATCTGAAGTGAGACATTCCTGCATTGAATATGTCTTAATTCTTTTTCTGCAGCTTCAGAAAGTTTCTTCTCTATTCCTGTCTATTTCGGTACAATGAAAAGCTCATCAATTTCAGCAGTCAATTCCAGATGATCAAGGCTGAAAACGTAATCCGCAAGAAGATATCCCACCGGTTCTTCCTCTGCAAAAGCCAGTTATCAATTCCCAGATGCGGATTTGAAAACAGGTATCTCAGTTGTTTTGCAACAATTTCATCATTAAAATTATGATTGTTTCAAATGACCAGTACATGCCAACCAGAGGAAAAAGCAATTTTATATCGTCTATCCGGATGTTTCAAATCAGTATTCTATTTATCATTTATCTCCCTGTTTAGAAACCGGTTTTTCCTTATCGATAATATTACGAATATTTCCTTTTACTGGATATAGTTCCTGTTTTTTACCGTTTTAATCACAAGGCAGTGAAGCCTTTGCTGATAAAGCGAAGCCTTTCAGGTTTGGTTCACCTTTACTAAAAAATATTGTGATAACGATCTTCATAGATTAATTTTTTATTGGTTGTATTATAAGTAATTTTGATATATAAAAAGTGATTTCACTTTTTTTTATAAATCAAAGTCCCCTTTAACTTTTTTCATCGAAAGGTTTGTCTCCCATGAAAGGTAACGAAAAGCTTCTTAGTGTGCTTAATGCACTACTAGCCGATGAACTCACAGCTATCAACCAGTATATGGTTCACTCAGAAATGTGTGATGACTGGGGATACGAAAAACTGCATAAGCATTTTGAAAAGAGAGCTATCGATGAGATGAAACATGCCGAAAAGCTCATCGGACGGATTCTTTTTCTGGAAGGAACTCCGATTGTTTCATCGCTTAACAAGATTACTATCGGTGACAATGTTGCAAAACAGTTGGAAAACGATCGCTTAGCAGAAACGGATGCTATTTCTGCCTATAACAATGCAATCGTTGTTGCAGCTGAAGTAAAGGACTATGCCACACGCGACCTTCTTCAGGAGATTCTTAATGATGAAGACGCTCACATGGACAGTATCGAAGGACTGCAGAGCCAGATCGAACAGATGACTTTACAGGTTTTCCTGACGACACAGGTTTGATA
>CAYPMS010000047.1:0-25854 GCA_964411655.1 uncultured Fibrobacter sp. | reverse complement strand
GTATCCGGTATTTGATCAAACCATATTTTCCCCGAATCCCGAAATCACTTCAGATTGAATTCAGCAAACTCCCAATCGATGCAGTTATTAATGAAAGCCATTACGTAGTCCTGACGTTTATTCTGATAATCAAGATAATATGCATGTTCCCAAACATCGATTGCCAGAATCGGTTTCTGTTTGTGTGCAATCGGGTTATCAGCATTTGATGTTTTAATTACCTTAAGTTTGTTTCCATCCATGACCAGCCAGGCATAACCGCTGCCGAACTGATCATTGGCCATAGTAGAAAACTCTTTGACAAAATTATCATAACTTCCAAAAGATGAATCAATTGCTTCCTTGATGCCGCCTTTAGGAATCTTACCTCCCCCGGGTCTCATACAATTCCAGTAAAACCAATGATTCCAGCTTTGAGCAGCATTATTAAACAGCTTAGTCGATACCGCACTTCCTGCAGTTGCCTTAATTATCTCCTCAAGATTGAATTTCTCGAATTCAGTTCCCCTGATAAGCTCATTGGTGGTGGTAATGTATTTCTGATGGTGCTTATCATGATGAAACGATAGGGTCTTCTCGGAAATATAAGGTTCAAGTGCATTATATGAATATGGAAGCGGTGGCAATTCAAAAGGTGCAATGGCTTTGATAAGATTAAACGACCTGTTTTCCATAATTACTCTCCTTTTTAATATTGATAGAGTCTATTACTAAATAAAGCAAGAAATCAGCAAAGCAATTGCCACCGTAAAAAACGATTAATATCTACATTGACAGTATTCTGATTTTCTGTTATTTTTAAACCGATTCAGAATGTTCTGAATAATTTTTAAGTAATTGCGACAACAGATGAGTTTCTGGGATATCTTTTTGAAAAGGACTGATTGGGCTTTCTAAAGTACCAGTCAGTCCTTTTTTTAGAAGTTCTCCTTAAAACAGATATCCGGAGTTGATATGAGTACATTGACCAGAGAAAATACACCTACTGATAATAAGTCACCTGAAACTATCAGTGAAATCAAATTAATTGCAGGAAATCAGGAGACCATACTGCCAGTAGTCCACTCCCGAGCAGGCATTTCCGGTGTTAACATCTCCAAACTAAAAGAGCTTACCGGCTTTGTCACCTATGATAATGGCATGGCAAATACCGCAGTGTGCCAGAGCTGCATAACCTATGTAGATGGAGATCGTGGTCTGCTGATGTACCGGGGTTATGATATCGAAAGCCTCACCAGAAACTGCACATTCGTTGAAGTCGCTTATCTGTTGGTCCATGGGAAACTGCCTAAAAAAGAAGAATTGTTAAAATTCAGCAAATATCTTAACGAACACTCCTTAATCCATGAAGATATGCAGCACTTCTTCACCGGATTTCCACCTAATTCCCATCCCATGTCCATCCTCTCAGCCATGGTTACTTCACTATTCAGTTTTTATCCACACATAATGGAAGATGATCCTAATTTTGAGATCACCGCTGCACGCCTTATATCCAAGGTGCGCACCATAGCTGCATTTTCCTATAAAAAATCGCGTGGAGAGCCAATTATCTATCCAAGAGAGGATCTGTCTTATTGTGCCAATTTTCTGAACATGATGTTTTCATCACCAGTAAAAGCATATACCCCAGATCCGGTAGTGGTTTCCGCTCTAAATAAACTGCTCATTTTACATGCAGATCATGAGCAGAATGCTTCGACTTCAGCAGTAAGACTGGTTGCCAGTGCACGCGGAAACCTTTATGCTGCTATTTCTGCAGGAATAAATGCATTATGGGGAGATTTACATGGTGGAGCAAATCAGGCGGTTATAGAAATGCTGCAGAAAATTAAAGCCGACAATGGCAATGTTAATAAATACATCGGGATGGCAAAAGATAAATCCTCCTCTTTCCGCCTAATGGGATTTGGGCACGCAGTATATAAAAATTATGATCCTCGCGCAAAACTGGCTAAGGAGCTTTGTGACACATTGCTGCCTTATCTGAAGATCGATGATCCATTACTGGAAATTGCACAAAAAATTGAAGAAATCGCCTTAAAAGACGAATACTTCATATCACGTAAATTATATCCAAATATTGATTTCTACACCGGTATTATCTACCGTGCCATCGGTATACCAACTAATATGCTTACTGTAATGTTTGCCATTGGCCGCTTGCCGGGCTGGATTGCGCACTGGAAAGAAACTGCAGATACCCAGGGGGGCAAAATTTATCGTCCCCGCCAGATCTATATCGGGCCTAAAAAACAGCAATTTATTAAAATGGAGGACAGACTGCCGGGTTAATAAAAAGTTTTCCGGTTTTATGAATCGCTCATGAACTCTTCCGATAAAAAAATCTCCGAAGCTGCCAAGATTATCAGTAATGGTGGAATAGTCGCCTTTCCCACCGAAACTGTATATGGATTAGGTGCAGATGCAACTAATCCAACTGCGGTAGCCAGGATCTTTGAAGCAAAACAACGCCCCAGACTAGATCCTCTCATCGTACATATCGCAGATCACACTCAGATAAATGAAGTGGTTAAATCGGTCCCCCCCAGAGCTGCTTTGTTGATTGAAAAATTCTGGCCAGGACCATTAACACTAATTCTACCCAAAAAAGAGATCATCCCGGACATCGTCACATCAGGACTTGCCGGAGTAGGTATTCGAATGCCTGATAACAATATCGCTCGTTCTATGATATCTCTTTGCGGTAAACCAGTTGCTGCCCCCAGTGCCAACAAATTCGGATCGGTAAGTCCCACCTGCGCTGCTCATGTTCGGGAACAGCTTGGTGATTGTGTTGATATGATCCTTGATGGAGGCAGCTGTAGTGTCGGTGTGGAATCTACTATTATTTCTTTTATGAATGAAGATCCTGTTCTTTTGCGACCGGGTGGCTTGAGTCTGGAATCGATTCAGAAAGAGATCGGCAAAGTGATTATCCCTGATACTAACGATTACAAAAATGCATCTCCCGGACGATGTCTGAGGCATTATGCACCATCAACTCCATTGCAACTAGGCAAGACTACCACATCTTGTCATAACAATATGAAAGTCGGCCTGCTATCCCTGAAAGGCGATTTTACTGGCAATTACACAGTAGTAGAAACGCTATCTAAAACAGGAAACCTGAATGAAGCTGCATGCAACCTCTTTGCAGCATTAAGAAGACTGGATTCGGCCGGACTGGATCTTATAATCGCAGAAAAAGTACCTGATGAAGGTTTGGGCAGAGCTATTAACGACCGCTTGCACCGGGCTTCTGCCAGCAGAAATAATTAGTTTATTTTTTATTTACTTTATAAACTTTGAAACTGAATTTCGATGACCGCAGAAAACACAATTAAAACTACTCCAAAATACTTCCGATCTATCGATGGTTTACGACTTTTAGCGTCGATTAATATAGTCTTGCTTCATCTCGAAGGGCTGGGAGGTTTAAACGATCTTAACGGTGCACCAGCATGGCTGTTCAGGTTGATAAAAGGTCCTGCATTCCACGCCAGCATCTTCTTTTTACTTGGTGGTTTTATTTTTACCATAAAATTCGCCTCTCATTCACAAAATTTCAAACCACTTCCATTTCTGCACAAACGTTTCCGCGAACTATTCCCTCTGCATGCTATAAGTACACTCATGATGGCAGTCATTTTTGCCATTCGCAGCAGTTCCAACGGAAACCTGGATCTGATAAAGCTGATCTATTCAGCATTGCTGCATTTATCACTTCTATACTCTTTTTTCCCTTTTTTCTGTTACACTCTGAACACCCCATCCTGGGCTCTTTCTGCCTTTTTCCTCTGTTATCTATTATTTGGTCCGGTACTGAAATTTGTTGCTTCTATAAAAAGCAAAAGACTTCTTCTATTATTCTCATTTCTCTCCTGCCTGCCTCCTCTCTTATGGGGTTTATTTTATGGTGCACTTGGTACTCCAAAAGATCTTTATCATTTTTTTCATATATTCGCACCAGTAAGATTTTTTGAATTTTTAACTGGAATGTTCCTGGCCCGTTTTTATCAATTATCGGACAGGCCCCGTTCTATATATACCGCCCTGCTCTCCGATCTGTTGAGTATCGTTTCTCTGGTTTCAATTTATCGTCTCCTGAGCCTGCATACTGCCGAAAGTACTCTAAATTCATATCTGGCTTACCATGTTTATGTGTTACCATTTTATTTCATACTACTTTACGTTGTGGCAAACGAGCAAGGTTTTATCTCCGCAATTCTGGGTCTGTCCTTTATCCGAAATATCGGAAAAAGCTCCTTCTATCCATACCTTCTCCATATACCGCTCATATCTCTGATTACTTACATTTGCGAAAACTTCTTCGGATATAAACGTTTTCTGCACTCTCCGATCAACATTATTCTGTTCATGGTACCCCTTTATGTACTGAGTGCTGTTTACGTAAGCAAATTCCGCAAAAAACGAAAGCCACTGATTCTGGCTGCCTCACCGGAAATTAAAGAAAATATGCAGGTAATTAAAGAGAGTGAACTGGTAAGTTCTTAACGGGAAAATTCAAAAGTTTTCATAAAGCACAAAGCAGTAAGGGGAGAGTTGGTATTCCTTTTTACTAAAAATTTCCTGCGGCATCAGACTACCTTCTCCCGCCCAACGTTTCTCTGAGGAATCAATCAACTTTCTAAAGGGATACTGTATTTTGTCCAGATACAGACTGACCGCTCTGTCACTTAAATTCATTATAACGCAGATAGAGCTGCTTTCATGCCAGCGATTTAAAATAAGCACATTCTCCTTTTGCAGACCAGTTATTTCCATGTTTTTCTTTTCGAGATATTTTAATGCCGGAATGGTTTTCCTGAAATTTATCAGTTGCCGGTAATATTGATAAATCAACCGATGCTTCTGAGTCTCCAAGCTGTCCCAGTTAAGTTTGCACCTGTAGAAAGTCTGTGGATCCTGTGGATCAGGAGACTGATTTCCCTGATGCATCTGAGCGAACTCTCTGGCCCGGCCTTCACGTACAGCTTTCACCAGATCTTGATCATAGTGACTTATGAAGTATTGAAAAGGTGTATCAGCAGCAAACTCCTCACCCATGAAAAGAAGAGGAATATAGGGAGCTGTCAGCAGAGCTCCGGCAGCCAGCTTTAATGCCTCAAAAGAGATCATCATGGAAAGCCGTTCTCCCATAAGACGGTTACCAATCTGATCATGGTTTTGTAGACATACCACCAACTGTTTTCCGGGGATATGAGCAGAAGAACTGCCATGATGCCTTTTTCGGTTTTCCGAATAGGTCCAGGAGTATACAAACCCATCACGGTAAGCCTTTACTAACTGAGACAGTTCTCCAAAATCCGCATAATAGCTTTTTTTATCTCCGGTCAAAATGGCATGCAATGAATGATGAAAATCATCATGCCATTGCGCATCGATTCCATAACCGTTCTGGCTTAAAGGCGTAATCACCCTCACATCATCTAAATCGCTCTCTGCAATAAGATACCGTTTTCGGCTTGCAGCTGAAAGCTGTTCTGTGTTTTCTGCAAGTTCCTGTAAGATATGTTTGGCCCCGAAATCATAGATACCCTGAATCGCATCAAGACGTAATGCATCGATATGGTAATTTTCAAACCAATACAGGGCATTTTGAATAAAGAAATTCCTTACCCCATCACTCCATGGTCCATCAAAATTGACTGCATCGCCCCAGGGAGTACTGTACTGGTCTGTAAAATAAGCTCCATAATCAAACAAATAGGTGCCCTCAGGCCCCAGATGGTTATAAACAACATCTAGAATTACAGATAATCCCCTGCTATGACATCGATCGATCAGCTGCTTTAACGCATTTGGCCCCCCATAAGATGACTGCACAGCAAATGGGTAAGCTCCGTCATAACCCCAGTTTCGCTCTCCAGGGAATTGGGCCAGCGGCATCAGTTCTATAGCCGTTATGCCCAAATCTAAAAGATAATCCAATTTTTCAACTATTCCACTGAAGGTCCCTTCCCTGGAAAATGTTCCAGTATGTAACTCATAGATAATCATCTTTTCTAAGGCTATACCATTCCACTGCGAATCGTGCCAACCGAAGGAAAGATGATCGACAATCTCCGAAGGTCCGTGAACATTCTCCGGCTGATAGTTGGATGCGGGATCAGGGCGATCCAGTTTATCATCCAGCCGGTAAAAATAACGATCTCCTGGTCTGGCATCCACATCTGACAAATACCAGTACCCCCCGGCAATCTTTTCCATAGGAATGAGCCGCTCCTCTGGAGAAACGATTTTCAAAGTAACATTTTTTCTAAATGGTGCCCACACGGTAAAGGAGCATTTCCCATTGCCCTGATAAATTGCACCGATTTTCATGTATTCCCTCTTACCTGGTAATCTATTGTTAAATAGCGCATCATTCATTTCTTATCGGATAGTAAACTTCGTATCCCCTGAAGAGGGATAACCACCCATTCTGGTCGGTTATTGATCTCATAACCTAACTCATATACTGCTTTTTCCAGAAGGAATATTTGCAGTAACGTGGTTATCTGCTCCTGATCCTTTGGAATAAACGAAGCATCTCCAGCTTCTAAAAGATAAGAATTCAGAAAGACACCACTGATATAGCTGTAAAGTGGAATTATCCAGCTCTCCAGTTGTGGGAAATCTGCTGCACGGAAAGTCGGGTTCATAAAAAGAGTGCTGTAGGTTGCGTAGTGAAATGAGCGGATCATTCCGGCGACATCTTTAAAAGGTGATCGTTTCAGCTTCCGCTCACTTATCGGACGAGCGGGTTCTCCCTCGAAATCCATAATGACAAAATCCTTACCGGTATAAAGCACCTGTCCCAAATGATAATCACCATGAATTCTTATTTTGGTGGAGGTGATTTTACGTTGCACAATCTTTCTCATAGTATCCAGAATTTTATTTTCATTTTCCAGCACACTCCGGGCTAATAACTGGTAATTTTCCGGTATTGCCTTAAGATGTTTATCCAGCGATTGAAAGGTTCGCTGTACCAGCCCCTGCATGGACTGATAAAGTGATCGCTGATAAAGCTGAGAAAATGATTCCGGATCAAACTGGGGATTGTTCTGTGAAAGGCTCAATGCCTTATGCATTTGTGCAGATCTCTTTCCCAATATTGAAATCATTTGCAGATAAAGCTCCCCCACCCTGTCTCTGATAACCGGAGGGACATCAGCTATATCCACCATAAACAGTGGTGGAAATGACTGCTGCAGTTTTTCCATCCCGGTATTATCTGCAAGAACCTGTTCAAAGAATCTGGCAATCACCCCCAGAGAGTAGCTCCAGGCATTTCCGCTGTTTTCTACATATCCCTGCAAAAGCGCCACTGTCTGGGGCTGAGTCCGTAAAGCCCTGTACTCTATTGCCCCTGCAAAGAGCGGTATATTGTTAAACTGAACCTCATCAGAAAGAAACTGCAATATCTCCAGCTCAGGGTTTACCCCCTCTTCAAGCTTGCGATATAACTTAAGAAAAAGAGATTCACCAAAAACTATAGCAGTGTTGCTCTGTTCAACCTTCAGAGGATGACTTACCAATACCCCGGGAAGAGACTCTACTATTGATTTCAAATGTCTGCCAGCTACCCCTGCCAGCTCACCATTAGTCCCCTTTATCTTCTTTCTTCCATTGATAATGGAAAAAAGCAGATGGTGCAACTTTTCATTATACATTCCATCGTAAAGAATACCCTCCTGCTCATCGATTACCAGTTCAGCTATAACCGCCTGAGGGTATTGTTCAGCTAATCCACCAGTAGTAATCTTGTTTTCAAATGAGACCGGGACCAGATAATTTTCCTCTGCCCCCTCGGTAAAGGCCACCCGCACAATCAGCAGATGTGAATCAGTAACATCGTTATGAAGCCTGAAATCCTCAATTATGCTGGTTTTTCTGATCTTTCTGCTCTTTGATGCAAACCAGCGGCTGTGCATGAGATACCGCGACAAAAGCTTCTCTTCCAGAACCTGACGCGCTTTTCCTGAAAAAATGGATTCCCAATTATTTTTAAGTTTCATAGCCGGTATCCGCTCCTCAACAATCCCGATTTCCTCTTTGTTTTTTCCCAACAGAAGCCAGTAAAAATCGTATGGTCCAAATGTCAGCATATACGGAGTTTCTTTCACTATAGGGAAAATCGACTTTCCGAACATCTCTTCTGGAATAAGTCCGCTATACTGAGGCATGTCAATATGAACCATCTGACTGTACCTGGATAAGTTTACCGCCACCAGTATGATCTCATCTTCGTAGCGACGGCAGAATGCCAGTATTTTAGGATTATCACATGCCAGGATTTCCAGTTCTCCCCTGGAGAAAGCCCGGTATCTTCTTCGCATAGCGATAATACTGCGCATCCACCACAGAAGAGAAGAGAAACTTCCAATCTGATTTCGCACATTTACAGTTTCGTAATGATATTCAGAATCGATAATAACCGGAAGAAAAAGACGTTGAGGGTTTGCTTCAGAGAATCCGGCATTCCGATCAGGTGACCACTGCATAGGAGTTCTCACCCCGTTACGGTCACCCAGATAAAAATTGTCCCCCATTCCGATCTCATCACCATAGTAAATAATGGGAGTCCCTGGTAAAGAGAACAGAAGAATGTTCATGAGTTCGATTTTACGCCGGTCATTTGAAAGAAGTGGAGCCAGTCTTCTTCTTATGCCAAGATTGATCTTAGCGCGGGTGTCCCTGGCATAGACTCTGTACATGTAGTCCCGCTCCTCATCGGTCACCATTTCAAGAGTCAATTCATCATGATTTCTCAGGAACGTTGCCCATTGACAGTTTTGCGGTATGGGAGGTGAAGATTCCAGAATGTCTATTATAGGGAAACTGTCCTCCATCTGGATTGCCATGAACATGCGGGGCATTAAGGGGAAATGAAATGCCATATGACATTCATCCCCATTGCCAAAATATGCAACCGCATCCTCAGGCCATTGATTGGCTTCGGCTAATAGCATTTTATTGCGAAAACGAGAGTCCACATGAGCCCTCAGCTTACGCAAAAACATATGCGTTTCCGGCAGGTTTTCACAATTGGTTCCATCCTTTTCGAAAAGATAAGGAACCGCATCCAGCCTCAAACCATCAACACCCATGGAAAACCAGAAGTCAATAACCCTGAATAATGCTTTCTCCACTACCGGATTTTCAAAATTGAGATCTGGCTGATGCGAATAAAACCGGTGCCAATAATAAGCCTTAGCCTCCGGATCCCAACTCCAATTGGAAGACTCAAAATCTTTGAAAATGATTCTGGCCTCCCTGTATTTATCAGGATGATCGCTCCATACATACATGTCCCTTAGACGAGTACCACTTTTAGCCCTGCGGGATCGCTGAAACCAGATATGTTCCGAGGAAGTATGGTTAAGGACCAGCTCTGCAATCACTCTTATACCACGTCTGTGAGCTGCCCGCAAAAGCTCCCGGAAATCGCGCAGAGTTCCATAGTCAGGATTTACATTGAAATAATCGGAGATATCATAACCATCATCCCTAAGTGGAGATGGATAAAAGGGCAAAAGCCAGATTGCAGTAACCCCCAAGGCTTGCAGATAATCAATTTTCTCTATGAGTCCCTTAAAATCACCAATCCCATCCCCGTTATTATCACGATAAGCCCGCACATGAACTTCATAGATTATTGCATCCTTATACCAAAGGTGATCCTCCTCAACATAAGCTTCACCCGGTGCATAAATTTTTCTTTCAACATTCATGATCTGATGATTCCCTTTGGTAATAAATCAATAGTAATCAAATGAATTTTCTCTGTTAAACTGTTTGTGCAGTCTAAACACAAATGCGGGTGTTCTTGATGGATCAACAGTGATAAAGTTTTGGGCTCCACTCCAGAGAAACCGTTCTTCCCCAAGCAGATCCTGCAGCAGGTAAGGCTCTTCAGAGTTTATACCTAAAGCCTGAACAGGGAAATGAACTTTACCGGTCTGAGGGGTAAACGGGTCTAAATTTACAATTACCGCAACAACATTAGTCAGGTCATCGGTAGTCTTTATATAGAAAAGCAAATAATCATTTTCCACCTGATAAAATTTGACGTTTCTGAAATCCTGAAGAGCAGGATTATTTTGACGGATACTATTGAGGACAGTTATCATCTTCCGAAGCTTTTCTCCCTTAGTCCAATCCCAATGCTTAATCTCATATTTTTCAGAATTCAGAAATTCTTCTCTGCCTGCGGGTGCTTCATTAACTGCAAGTTCAAATGATGGACCATAAATTCCATAGCTTGAGGACAGAGTGGCTGCCAGAACCAGTCGTACAGCAAACGCCCGCTCATCACCAAACTGGAGATACTGAGGAAGAATATCGGGAGTTGTAGGCCAGAGATTTGGGCGGAAAAATTCGGATATTTCGCTATGGGAAAGCTCTTCAAAATACTCGATAAGTTCGGCCTTGGTATTTCGCCAGGTAAAATAGGTATAGGATTGGGAGAATCCCAGCTTTGCCAGTCGATACATTACTTTAGGCCGGGTAAAAGCTTCAGAGAGGAAAATGACATCGGGGTATCTTTCACGCACCTCTGCAATAAGCCATTGCCAGAAGCCAAATGGCTTTGTATGAGGATTATCTACGCGAAAGATCCGGACCCCCTTTTCCAACCAGAAAAAAACCACAGATTTAAGTTCATCCCAAAGCTCCCTCCAGGCATCTGTTTCGAAGTCAAACGGTACTATATCCTGGTATTTCTTAGGAGGATTCTCTGCGTATTGAATAGTACCATCGGGACGGGTCTTGAACCATTCCGGATTTGATTTGATATAAGGATGATCAGGGGAGCACTGAAAAGCCAGATCCATTGCTATTTCTATACCGTAAGAGGTTGCGGCATTTATCAGATCAATGAAATCTTCGATAGTACCTAATGAAGGTTCTATGGCCTTGTGTCCTCCATAATCAGAACCGATAGCCCATGGACTTCCCGGATCCCCTTCTTCTGCTACAAGTGAATTGTTTTTCCCTTTACGATTTGTAAAACCTATCGGGTGAATCGGAGGAAGATATATCACATCAAAACCCATCTGGGAAATCAAAGGTAGACGCCGTTCACAATCTCTGAGAGTGCCACTGACCCCTTCACGAGAACTGCAGGATCTGGGGAAAACCTCATACCAGCTACTGAAAAGGGCTCTTTTTCTTTCCACAATGACCTGGTATTGCACAGGGAAAATCTGAGCCAGACTCAGATCCGGATAAGCTCTGAGCAGGGCAGTAATCTCTTTATCGGTAGCTAAAAGAACTGCCCTGGCATGGTCCGGCTCTTCCAATAAAGCATCTGCTCTGGCTTGTAAAGATTCGGAAAGAGCAGAGGGAACTCTGCCAGAAGCATTCTTCAGAAATTGTGCCCCAATCTGTAATTCCACCGAGATGTCCTGAGAAGCACTGAATTTTTTTACCAGGTTATGCTGCCAGGACTGGAAATGATCTACCCAGGCTCTCACCGTATAGTAGTAGATACCCGCTTCTGCCAGATGAAAACTGCTCTCCCAACGATCATTATCCACCAGATGCATCGGAGAGTTACTCCACTGATTTTCCGTGCTCTTTTTATAAAGTACCTCGGCTCCGATAGAGTCATGACTGTCACAAAGAAGATCTGCCGAGACTTTGAGCATCTCCCCCTCGATCCGTTTTACCGCAAAACCCCCATCAATGGACGGCTTTACATTTTCGATAACAACCCGTTTTCTTCCATCCTGCTCCATAGAAGACTCTCAAATAATAGGGTTAATAATGATCCATCCCTTTATCAATAGCCGTGCAAGTCCCATTCCAATTCTGATTAATAGATGGTACAACGATTGCAGAGTTCTTCTATACTGAAGAAAAACGGAGAATGACAAATGAAAAACATACTCTTTGTCGAACCAACGGGTGCCCCCCATAATATATTTGCCAAATTTATGAACATCCCCCTTCTTGGTACCATTCAACTGGCTACTATGGCCAAAAAAGAAGGATACCAGGTATCCATCCTAAATGAGAATATCCTAAACCGCAAAATCTACCCCGCAGAATTGCAAAAGGCCGACATCCTCTGCCTCAGTTGCATCACCGCCACGATAGAAAGAGGAAAACAGATCGCCAAAGACTATCATCAGATCCGCAAAAAAAAACACCTCCCTTCACATGCGGTCATCGGAGGAATACACGCTTCCATGCTTCCCAGTGATCCAGGTCCGGATTTCAACCAGGTAGTCACCGGTGAAGCAGAGTCAGTGTTTTTATCTGTTCTCAATGGCCAAAACAAAAATCCACTGATTAAGGGCAGCCCCCTCAATGATCTGGATTCCATCCCTGTAGCCGATTTCTCATTACTGAAAAACCACGAAAAGATGACCATCTGGCCTATTATGACTTCAAGAGGCTGTCCCTGCCAGTGCAACTTCTGCTCTGTAACCAAGATGTTTGGAAGAAATTACCGTATCCAAAGCATCGAAAGAGTATTAGAGGAGATTTCCCAGTCGAAAAAAAAGTGGATCTTCTTTGTAGATGACAACTTTGCGGCTATCCCTTCCAGAACGCATAAACTTCTAGATCAGATTATCAAATATCGGTTTAACCGATACTGGAGTGCACAGGTCAGAACCGATACCGTCAAAGATATTCAGCTGGTAAAAAAAATGCATCAGGCAGGATGCAGAATCGTTTTCATCGGATTGGAATCCATCAATCAGGCCAGTCTGGAAAACATGAGAAAAAACCAGGACACCAAAGACATCATCCGAAGCATCAAAGTTTTCCAGAATAATGGAATTCAGGTACATGGGATGTTCATGCTGGGTAATGATCCCGACAACAAAGATATTTTCTTTTCAACTCCAAAATTCTGCAAACAAAATGCTCTCAGCTATGTTCAATACAGCATTCTAACCCCACTTCCCGGAACTGATGTTTATGAAGAGTTTGAGAGGGAGGGAAGATTACTGCATAAAAACTGGAGCTTCTATGATGGACTTCATGTGGTATTCAAACCTAAAAACATGTCTCCTTTGGAACTTCAGCAGGGAATGCTTAACTGTTTTAAATCCTTCTATTCCTATCCAAACGCTATCATTGACCTGATAAACAATCTTAAAAATCAATCTTTTCTCAGTTTTCAATCCTATTATCCCTTTTTTATGAAATTCTTGGGAAAATCAGTAATAAAACGATGGCTAAAAACTAATAGCGATTACCTGCAATATCTTAACAGCCTGTAACCCGGGGATGGGCACACTCTTTGATTTAACATCTCAGTAAGATCTTGTTTTTAACTTGCAGCAAAAGAGGAATTTATGTCTGATCTCAGTGCCAATCTGGAATCATCCATAAAAGATTTTATCAATAAAAACTTTCTGATGAATTCCGCTTCAGTAAATTTCTCTAATACCGATTCCTTCATGGAAAAAGGAATCATCGACTCCACGGGTATTCTGGAGCTGGTTAACTTCATCCAGCAGTCTTTCCAGATCGAAGTAAAAGATGATGAACTGATACCGGAAAACCTTGATTCAATAGAAAACATTTGTTCTTACATCGAAAGAAAGCGAATCAGTGGATCATAACTGTACCTGAGAAAAAAGATCCGGGAGATATTAACCTATGGTAAAACATTAGAATATATTTACAGGATAACTGATCTCTTTTTACTTCGGTATTTTTTATTCGTTTCAAAGGATCAGAGGTCCAAAGGAGAATTAGCTATCTGATTCCCCATACAATAACGATGTTCAGAACACCCACATTGGTGTTCTGAACTCCTCGATGGTCAGGTAAATTTTCCCGGCTTCAGAGGTAATCTTCTCGATGGCAGTGCTCAAATACCAGTGATCCAGAGGGACTTAGGATTAAAAACCTTAATTTACCTGATAGCATTTCCAGGCCTGGATAAGAGTTAACACTGTTAATGGACAATTCAGGTTAAAATATCTCCACCTTAAAGAAAACCCGGGGATTTTTCCTGATCTCCTCAATCAATGCACGAAGATTATTCATAGTACCTTTTATGTCGGCTGCTAATGTCGAATCATTTATCAGAGCACCGGCAGTTCCATTTCCATTATTAATGCGGTTTATAAGCACAGAAATCTGTTCTATCGTTCTACTGAGATTTTCATCCATGGATTTAAGCGGATCAACCAGCCTGCCTCCTATCTTTTTGCCTATATCTACAGGACCACTGGATTCAGTCCCCCTGATAAGTTCCACATACTTACTGCCAAGCAGTCCCACCGCCTTCACTTCAGCGAAGGCATCTGCATATAGAAAAGGCTGATATTTTTTTTCTACCTCAACCACTATCATCTGGCTTTTTGATAACACATCTATTTTACTTACCTTACCCACAGTAACTCCCTGAAGCCATACGGGGGCACCGACTTTTAAACCACCAACATCGGAGATGGTGATAACGAGAGAAAAGTGCTGCCGAAAGATAGAAGTGACCAATCCGGAAAAGAAAATGGAAAAAACCACCAGCCCCAAAACCACCGAAATAAATACAGCCAGCTTTAACTCAGACCAGGAGAGTAAACGAGGTGCAGGCTTTTTCATAATTACGGCCATTATTTATAATTTGTCCAGAAGATAACGATAAGGATTTAAATATTCCTGAAGCTGAGGGACCTGAGAATGCAGGAATGCATCCCTGCCATCATCAAAAAGGATCTGCCCATCTTTAAGGAACATAAACCTGAATGCCAGCGAGAGAGCATCAAAGATCTCATGAGTAACAATGATAAAGCCCTTGCCACCTTTGGCTGCCTCTGAGATCAGATTGCGGATAATTCCTGCGTTTACCGGATCAAGGCCGCTGGTGGGTTCATCATAGAGATTCATCCTGGAACCGGAAACTGCCAGTGACCTGGCAATCGCTACTCTGCGTTTCATTCCACCACTGAGCTGCTCGGGCATCAAATCCGCTTCTGACTCCAGGCCAACAGTTTTTAAAAGCATTCCGACCTGCTCCTCAATCTGAGAAAAACTATATGAGGTATGTTCTCTGAAATAAAAAGCCACGTTTTCCCTTACCGAAAGAGAGTCAAAAAGAGCTCCTTCCTGAAAAACAATACTGAACTTAAGCCGAATTGCATCCAGTTTACTCTCCTTTAAAGAAGCTAAATCGACACCATCGAAGAGCACCTGCCCGCTGTCTGCAAGCGAAAGACCCAGAATTAGTTTGAGAATTGTGGTTTTTCCTGAGCCGCTAGGTCCCAGAATTGCCACTTTTTCATCTGTATTAATATTGAAACTAGCTCCTTTTATAACCGGGCGGGCTTCATGCCAAAACCAGACATTCTTAAAAGTAATCATCATAATTCTATGGGAAAAATATCCAGATCACCTTTGTTATTAAGAAATCGGTGATCATAACCGTAACTGTAGACAGTACATAACTTTTAGTTGCAGCATTTTTTAACCCCAGGCTTCCTCCCTGTGATCTCATTCCCACATGGCAACTGATTGTGGCAATAAGATAACCAAACACAAAGGGCTTACTTACTCCAAAAATGGTATTTTTCAGGTCCATGATAGCACGAATAGAACTCCAGTAAAGTTCCGGATCAGAATGGTATTGTACAGTAGTGATAAGGAATCCTCCTATTATGGCTGCGAAATCGCCGATAAAGGTTAATGAAGGAAGCATAATCAGAGAACTTAAGATCCTGGGGGTAACCAGTTTTTTTATTGGACTTACTCCAAAGGCCCTCAATGTATCGATTTGTTCTCTTTGAACCATTGCGGCCAGTTCAGCACTTATTCCCGAACCGACTCTTCCAGCAAATACTAACGCCAGAGTGATTGGACTGATCTCCCGAATAACCGATACCCCAATTACTCTTCCTACTTCACTTTCCAGTCCCAAACCTTCAAACTGATTAAGCACTTGAATTGAAAGTGCCATTCCAACTACAAAGGTGGTGATTAATGCAATCAGAAGTGTACCCGGTCCCGCATGATTCATCTGTTCCACTATTTCCTGAGTGTAAAATGGTTTACTAAGCACTCCCATTAATCCCCAGAAACATATTCTGTAGTATTCTTTTAATGAAAGAAAAAACCGTTTCATACCAAAACCTCAGCAAAAAACCGCAAATACCTTCAGTAAATAGTTCGTTGCAACAATCAAACCATTTTTTTATTCCCACAAATAAAATATCAGGCCTGATTATTGCAGCAAAACCACTATCTGAACTCAATCCAGATACTACTCCATCAATTTTCTGCTTCATTTACCTGCAGGCACACCATCTTAATCTCGATTTTTATGACTTTTCATAGAAAAAAGAAGCATACCTGCAGTCACATGCAGACCATATCAGCAAAAGGCATTCTGATAACTTCCAAGAATGAGAGCTAATTCGCCTGTACAAAGTCAGTACAAAACCAGTTAACCTGTATCCTTCTTTTTGAGCAGATTAATACTTATATTAATAGAATAGAATAGTCACATATATATTTAACCGCAAAAATACGTCGCAGAGGAGTTACAGGTGAGTACAGGTAGCGATGTCTTTATACGGAATACCCTGCTTGAGGGCTATGACTTCTTCATTAAAGATGAATTCAATAAAGAATACCACTTCAAAATCGCCTCTTTCCCCACACCTGCGGGCCTGCTTTCAGAAGCGATTGAATGTACCGGAAATGATTTACCTGGTTACACCTTTAGCCTGATGTCCCCTTACGACACAGATGTGGAATACGCTGAACTCCTGCTTAAAGAGAAAATCAAAAAAGGAATCAATCAAAAATACCACTTCAATCTTATCAATAAAAAACTCATAGAGAAAAAAAGTCTCTGCGGACGCATCGAATGTCATTATGGCGAGCTGAACTCCAAATACCATAAAGCCCTGCTGGTAGATGATACCAAATTAACTATCGAAGAATTTGCAGAATTGATCAACCAGCTCAAAGGATTTGAATTTGAGTTCCGTATAAAGGATGCATCATAAACGAATTCTATGACCCAGCTCGTGTTTGCTTGTATAAGTTTAAATAGGTATATTCCGGATCAAATCACACCAGGAATATAGCCATGCGAATAAACCCATTAAAGCTGTGTATCAGTATTCTTAAAATTATCTTGGTTGTAATTACCGGACTGTTATTGACCTATTCAGTAGTGTTTTCAATAGCAGGAACAATCATTATTTATAAAGGCTATCACCTGGCTGTAGCACCAATTAAAAAGGTTCAGGCCCTGAAAAATTCAAACCCCAATGAATCGGCCTTCATGTCCAGATGCCGGAAACAACTCTCAACTGAGGGCTTATCCGATTCCCTGTTTCACATTTTCATACCTCTGGACTCAATTTCACCCCATCTGGTAAAAGCAGTAATTGCCGCTGAAGATGATGGCTATTATACTCATCCAGGTATCGATCTGGAGGCCATCGCTCAAGCCTCTGAGTTCAACAAGTTACAAGGACAGTTTAAACGGGGCGGTAGTACCCTGACCCAGCAAGTGGCTAAGAATTTTTTCCTTGATGGAGAGAAAAGCTTTCAGCGTAAAGCCAAGGAACTATGTTTTGCTCTTTTAATGGAGCACTATCTTGGAAAAGAACGTATTTTGGAATTATATCTCAATTACGCCCAATGGGGTAAAAACATCTTCGGCTGTGAAGCAGCCAGCCAGTACTATTTCAAAAAAAGTGCTTCAGATCTGAATCAAAACGAAGCCGCACGGTTAGCTGCAGTTCTGGCCATGCCTTCCAAATTAACTCCTTTTCATAAAACCAACTTCATGGGAAAGCGATTGGCAGTAATAGCCAACAATCTATACATGCACAAACAAATAGACGAACAGGATTTCTTCGGACTTACCGGTTCACTTCCACCTCGAAAAGATTCACTGCAGCTGAATAACAAAGAAAAAGCGGTTTCCAACGAAAACCGTATATCATTTTAATTTTTCCTTTTCTGAATCTGTCTCTTTCAGCAGACACACTTAACTGAAAGCAGACATTTTTAGCGCTTTCTTTTGTACCTTAAATTTTAAGAAAAAACTACACGAAACCTGTTGGAAATTCCGATACAGAAATCTGCTGAGCAACCACTTTTTCCTCTAACAGGCAGTTTTTTCCTATTCCCCTGCTTCTCACTCATTCCTTAACTTCTTGTTATTTAGACAGATATAGCTGTGGCATACCGATTGCATGCACTTGGGAGCCAAAAAGGGGACTTCAATTATGTACTTAAGGGCAGTTACTACAGGATCTGAATATACCACGGAACAGATCAGAAAAGTAGCCAATGAATTTGAAGCACTTTTCTCATCGATGATGTTCAGGGCCATGCGCAGGACAGTTGGTGATAATCCCCTTATTCCCACGAACATGGCAGAAAAGGTATACACCGAGATGCTTGATGATGAATATGCAAATTTATTGAGCAATCATTCTTCATTAGGGCTTTCTGATCTGATTTTTAAAGAACTTATGGACAAACAAAATGGTTATAGCTCTCTGACACAGCTTAAGAATCTGGGCAGAAGAGATTTTAGCTTAATAGATGATTCATTGGTGCCTGCCGGTGATTTGCCAAAGAACGAATCGGGAATTTCCAGAGCAAAAAAATGGGACTTTCTGGTTTCTGATGCTGCTGAAAAATACGGTGTTGATAAGGACCTTGTGTTTGCTATCATTGCTCAGGAATCCGCAGGAAATCCTTATGCCATCTCCAAAGCAGGTGCCAAGGGTTTGATGCAGCTTATGGATTCTACTGCCAGGGAAATGGGAGTAATACACTCTTTTAACCCCAGGGAAAACATCGATGGTGGTGTGAAGTATTTACGAAAAATGCTGGATCAATTCGATGGTGATATAAAACTGGCTTTGGCATCCTATAATGCCGGCCCTGCAGCGGTAAAAAAATACAATGGTATTCCTCCATATTCAGAAACTCAAAACTATGTGGATTCTGTTCTCCGTCTTAGAGAGCACTTTTCAGGGAAGGATTGATTATGGAAAAGTTGCTGGAACAATTGGCTGATATTTTAAAAGGTGAGAGTGATCTTCACCAGGATCTGCTAAAAACCGCAGATGCTTTGAATGAGGCCATCAAGGCACAGAATCTGGACACCATTCAGACTTGTACTTCGATTTACGATGAACAGATTTACCAGATTGCCAAGCTTGAGGAAAAGCGGATAGAATGTACTTCTGAAATTGCCGGCTTGCTGAATATAAAAGAGGAAATTCCAAAGCTGGATACCTTACTGCAGAGAGTACCGCAGACATGGCGCACACGCTTGTCAGCGCTTCAAACGAATCTCAAGAGGCAGATCAGAGAGCTAACTAAAATCAATACATCCAATCGTATTCTTCTCCAGGAGGAAATCTCTTTTATAAACAGCAGTATAATGATGTTTCAATCACCACCCCGAACTATTCAGTATGGCGGTAAAGGTAAGACGGCAGTTTTGTCAACAAGCCGTAATCTTATTAATAAAGTAGTTTAGGCGGATGTTATCATGAGTCTACTATCTGTTTTAAATGTTGGGACCCGGGCTTTATTTGCTTCACAACTGGCGATGGATGTTGCAGGTCAGAACATCTCTAATGCAGATGTCGAAGGATACTCACGAAAGCGTCTCAATCTGCAACCGGATTACCGTTATGATTCTACATACGGACAGATAGGAATCGGGGTTGAAGTTATTAATATTGAACGGTTGCGAAATGTATTTATTGACGAGCAGATACGGCGTCAGAATCAACAGGTCGGCTATTATGAAGAATTGGATAATACTCTGGAATCCATTGAAAACATTTTTACAGAACCCAGTGATACCGGAGTGATCCATTTTGTGGATCAATTTTTTGACAGTTGGCAGAATCTGGCCAACAACCCATCAGACATTTCCGCCAGAACCATGGTCAGGACAAATGCAGAGATACTTATCGATGTTTTCCACAATATATCAGGAGAACTGACTAACCTTCGCCAGACCAGAAATGAGGAAATTCAGCAACAGGTCAACAAAATCAATGAAATATGCAAGGAAATTCACAATCTTAATCTGGAAATCGGAACTGTTGAATTAAATAATCAGAATGCCAATGACAGCCGTGACAGAAGAGATCTTTTACTGAAGGAGCTCTCAAAGATCATTGACGTTTCTGTAGTTGAAAATGATAACGGTCAGGTAACTATCACTACTTCCGGAAATATCATTGTATCTCCGGTTTTTTATCAGGAGTTAGAGACCACTTCTTCCTCCACTATGGTTTCTGATGGCACCACTATCATGGAGACCAGTATTCGCTTTTCCGATTCGAAAAACATATTCAAACCCCAGGGGGGAACGATTAAGGGGCTTTTTGAATCGCGGGACAAGATCATACCTGAATACCAGAAACAGCTTGACACCCTGGCCAATGCACTGGTGGAAAAAATTAATGATCTTCATAGCAGAGGGTATAATCTGAAAGGTTTTACTGGTATTAACTTTTTTGATCCGGATCTCACCGGGGCATCCGACATTAAACTGAGTGCTTCCATAATCACAGATGTAAATAACATAGCTGCAGCATCCGGTGGAGAGACTCATCCTGCAAGTCAGAATTTAATCTCCGCAGGCAGTCATGATTTTGGAGACGCTCCTGTTCAGCTTTACCGTGATCCTTCTGCCCTTCCTTTGGTGAAAGCAAGAAACATTCTGAATGGATCAGTGATAGTCACCGCAGGTTCGACTACTCTTGTGGAAGGCACTGATTACCATATCGATTATGTCAACGGTACAATTCAGATGCTTCATGGTGGTTATGACAGTGAAGATCTGCAGGTTGATTTCAATTACCGTTCCGGTGGATTTGCTGGCCCGGGAGATAACAGTACCGCATTAGCTATTGCCAATCTGCGCAGCGAATTAACCATGAACAACGATATACACGGCAATGGCACCTCCACTTTTGCTGAATATTACAGTTCAATGATAGGAAGGCTGGGGTTGAGCCGAAACGAAGCGGATTCAAATCTGGAGACCAGAATATTTCTGGTAAATCAATTTGAAACTCATCAGGATGCCATAGCGGGTGTATCTCTGGATGAAGAGATGGCAGATCTGATAAAATATCAGCACACTTATCAGGCTGCTGCCAGACTTATCTCCACCACAGATGAAATGCTGGATGTTCTTTTAAACATGTGATTTTTTTTGACGGAGGCATATATGCGTGTAACAATGAATCAGCTTAACCGGTCGATGCAGTACGTACTCAATAACCGTTATTCTGATTTATGTGATCTTCAGGAGCAGCTTGCTACAGGAAGAAGACTGTTGCGTCCGTCAGATGAACCGGTTGATGTTGCAAATGCATTGAAACTGGAAACAAAATTACGGGAATACGAACAGTTTAAAAAGAATATCAATGATGGTCTTGCATTTATGAATGTTACCGGAACTGCCATGGAGAGCATGAATACACTTCTGCAGCGGGCACGAGAACTGGCCATACAGGCTTCCTCTGATACCATCGGCGATACAGAGCGACAATACATAAATAAAGAGTCAGAACAGCTTCTTCGTCAGATGGTTGCACTGATCGACACCAAATACAAAGGAGATTATGTATTTAGTGGAAATCAGACCAAGATTCCACCTCTGCAGTTTATCAGTTCGGCAACTGACACGATAGAAGACTATACAAATTTACGGATGGCCTATTTTGACAGTTCTGCTGCAACTGTAGGCTCAACGGTGCAGATGTTCAATGGTTTCGATGACACACCGGTAAAAAACATTATTCCAGGAACATTTGAACTGCAAATAGCAGGAACTTCATACGTAGAAGGTGTAGATTATGAGGTTGACTATCTTGCAGGTACTCTTACCATACTTTCTCCGGCACTTCTTCTTGATGTAACTCCGGGCACACCGGCTTATGATATATCTCAGGTCAAGCTTAAATTTGACGCTCTGACACAGGGTAAAGACATTTACGGCAGCCCCATCTCCAGTTGGGGCGCAATCGAGCGTACGATTGAGGGTAGTATTACCATGCAGATTAATATTACTGCTGATGAATTGACCAACGATATCAGCAGCGGAAACAGTCTGATTGGTACCATGATTCGCTTTGGACAGAATCTTCTTCGAAGCAATCATGCTGGAATTGAATCTGCGATTGAAGAAATTGACCTTTCTTTTAACACCATTCTGGCGGCACAGAGTAAAAATGGTTCAAGAATAAACCGTTTTGAAACGACTTTGGCGCGTAATGAATCTCAGTTCACAGAGACTACTGCTTTGCAGTCCGAACTGCTTGATGCAGAGATGGCAGAAACCATTAGCAAGTATCTTTTAACAGAAAATATTTACAATGCAGCTCTCAAGGCTTCATCCAGACTGATACAGCCATCACTGGTAAATTATCTCTAGTTGAAGGGAAAAAATTGCCTGATTAACAGTGCAGAGTTGCTTGAACATAATAAATAAAACGGTTTTTTTCTGGCATACGATTTGCAGAATATAGCAGCACGCATGGAAGCTTAAAACGTCAGGATGACACAAAGAGGCAGTTGGGGCTCAAACCATCTGCAAGGAAGCACCAAATTTACAGGAGGACATTATGCCTCGTATCAACCACAACGTACCAGCAATGATTACTGGCAATTCTTTGCGTCAGACAGACAGAAGTCTTCAGAAATCGCTGGAAAAGTTATCTACTGGATTACGCATTAACCGTGCAGCAGATGATGCAGCCGGATTGAGCGTTTCCGAACAGCTACGCACCCAGGTTCGTGGACTGAATATGGGAGCCAGAAACATTCAGGATGGAATCGCTCTGTTAAATATTGCAGAAGGAGCATTGATTGAGGTTGAATCAATGCTTCAGAGAATGCGCGAACTGTCAATACAATCGGCCAATGACACTCTGACATCCATTGAAAGAGGATACATTCAGATCGAAATTGGTGAGTTGCAGACTGAAATCGACAGAATAACAGCTGGCACTCAATATAACAGTCAACCCCTTCTAAATGGAGTTGCACCATGGGGTACTCCTCCAGGAGGAGTGTTGCATATTGGCCCCAATAGCGACGGTGCAACAGATACCATACAGTATCAGATTGATCCGATGACAACTACATCTCTGGGAGTCGATGCAACCAGCTTAAATGTTTTGACACAGACAGATGCCACTGCCGCGATTTCTTCTCTGGATGAAGCCCTGCGTAGCGTCAATGAATTGCGTGCCAATCTGGGAGCCATGACCAATCGTCTGGAACATGCACTGGTGAACCAGGAGAATCAGGAAACCAATATGCAGGCTGCAGAATCGGTAATCCGTGACTCCGATTTTGCTTACGAGACCAGCATGTTTACCAGAAATCAGATTCTGGAGCAATCTGCTACTGCGATGCTGGCACAGGCCAACTCGGTTCCGCAAAATATCCTAAGCCTGCTGCAATGATTGATATTGAACAATTTGAGATTTATTGAATATGATTTGGGATTTAAGCTCATTTTCCACGCTTGAATCCCAAATTTCCAATTAAACAAATCATCCCTTGACCGATTGCGAGCCGATAAATCATTTTCCAGTAATACAATTCACCAACCCCTGGGGAGCCGTTGTTTTTATGGGTGATTTTTTCAAGGACTTAGTATATTCCAAAGCTGATATTATAAATTTTCCATCCGGAATACCAGGATTTGAAAAAAACAAAGATTTTGTAGTGGTTACAATACCGGAATATGCACCTTTTGAATGGTTGGTTTGCGTTGATGGATCCCGTCTTCGGTTTGCCATCATTAATCCGCTTTTATTTGCACCGGAATATTCACCAAACATCGGAAAAGAGCATCTGGAAGACCTTGCCATTGGTAAGCCAGAAGACATACTTCTCTATGTTATTGTAACCATACGGGAAAATCCTTTGGAATCCACGGCAAATCTTATTGGACCGGTGGTAATAAACCGTGAAAAAAAAATCGGCAAACAGATCATTATCGATGATGAGCGTTATAGTACGCAGGAACCCATTCTGAGAAAGAGTAACGATGCTGGTCTTAACTAGAAAACTGGGTGAAACTATCCGTATCGGCGATAACATCACTATCAAAATAGTTGATCTGGACGGAAGACATGTCAAGCTGGGCATCGAGGCTCCCAGAAGCGTTTCTGTGAACCGGGAAGAGATCTATGAACGGATTCAACGGGAAAACCAGGCCGCAGCCATAAGCAAAGACAAGGGATTGGAAAACATTGCCAATGTACTGCGAAAAAAGGAAAAGTAAAAAGGTTTAAATTACCTCAAAGAAGCAGTAAGTACATGTGTACTTTCATCAGAAGTATTAAACCAGAAGAGCACCAGATTGCCTTCGGTAGTAAAACAATCCCCCAGTTCCATTTTCGATCTGCAAGGATAGATCTCCTTGTATAACTGTGTAGCCTGGGAAATCATATAGTTTTTTATCTCATCCATATCTTTTTTATCGGTTTTTTCTCCAAAAAGGTTTAGTATTCATAATTTTCTTTTTCACTCTTAACTTTGAGATTCTAAATTTATGATTTTTGCACTGACTATTGGTGATCCGGCAGGAATTGGTCCTGAGATAACCATTAAAGCACTGAACACTGCTGAAAATATTTATCCAGTGGTGGTAATAGGAGATCTGGCTGTACTTCAGAATGCAGCACGGATTCTTAAAATGAATCCGGTTTTCCACTTAATATCAGATGTAAGAGATTACCGGGAATCTGCCATAAATGTTCTGGATTTAAAGATCATCACCACTTCTGAGCAGTACAAGCTGGGAGCTGCACAGCCGCTTTGTGGAAAAGCCTCCTATCTTTACATACAAAAAGCTATCGATCTGGCAATCGATAAGCGGGTAGATGCAGTGATTACTAATCCCATAAACAAAGAATCTCTAAGGATGGCAGGTATCAATTTTCCCGGTCACACCGAGATATTTGCACAAAGGACCAAGTGTAGCGACTACTCTATGCTTTTTCTTTTAGGGAATGTTGGTGTTGCGCATGTTACTACTCATTGCTCATTGAAAGAAGCCATCGGTCTGATTTCTAAGCAGAGAGTATTAAAAAATATTCATCTACTAAACAAAGCTATGAAGAGGTTAGGTATTTCTGCTCCACGAATTGCGGTTGGAGGTTTAAATCCTCATGCAGGAGAGAATGGCCTTTTTGGAGATGAAGAGATAATTCATATCAGTCCTGCAATAAAACAGGCTTCAGAAGATGGAATTAATGTATCTGGTCCCTATCCTCCGGATACCGTTTTTATGCGGGCTTTCAGAGGAGAATTTGATGGAATAGTATCGATGCTTCATGATCATGGGTTCGTTGCTTTAAAGAGCATGGATTTCGAACATGGAGTAAATATTACCATTGGTTTACCTATAATCCGGACATCGGTTGGCCATGGAACTGCTTATGATCTGGCTGGGAAAGGTTTAGCTTCTGAGGAAAGCCTTAAGGCAGCGCTGAGAGCTGCCTGTTTGCTTTATAAAAACAAAGAGAAATAGTAACCAGGCTGGATAGCAGATTGATTAAAAATCCAGCAATTCCACATCAAAGATGAGAGTCGCATTAGGGGGAATAACGCCACCTGCGCCACGGGCTCCATAACCTAACTCTGGTGGAATGATCAAAAATCTTCGTTCTCCTTTGGACATATCCAGCAGTCCCAGGTCCCAGCCTTTAATTACCATTCCTACACCGACTTCAAATTCAAAAGGCTCATTACGATCTCTGGAACTGTCAAATTTAGTTCCATCAGTGAGCATTCCCGTATAGTGCACTTTTATGCTGGAACCCTGAGTAGGCTTTTCCCCATTTCCTTCTTTTTGCA
>CAYPMS010000046.1:0-27702 GCA_964411655.1 uncultured Fibrobacter sp. | reverse complement strand
TGGGAATTAATGAGGTATCCACATAGGTTATTTTTGCTTTCTTAATTAGTGAATCCACAAAGTTAGATACGTAATCCGTTCTTTTCTTTACAGAAAGAGTTTTTGCCACACTTTCCCTGACCTCTTCATAGCTTAATACCTTTGCAGCCTCTTCATCAGTTTTTTTCATGATATGAAAACCAATATCTGTGCAGATGACATCACTTATCTCACCGATTTTTTTCTGTTCGATTGCTTTCTGAAGCTCTTCTTTAAGATCCCCTTTTCTGAACCAGCCCATATCTCCATCAGACTGTTTATTTGCTGCAGCAGCATCTTCAAATTTCATTCCGGTCTTCAATTTTCCCAGAAGCTGGTAAGCACTTTTACGGCATCTCTCCCAGTTAGGTTTATCTTTGGAAGAATCAGCTGCAAAGAATATCTGACTCACCCGGAACCTGGGACTGCTCATATAACGGGAACTGTTCTGATTATAAAAGTCATGACACTCCTTTTCATTAACCGTATCTGCGTCAGCCAGTATAGTTTTCAGCAAAGTATCAAGAAGTGCTCCCTTTTCCAACTCTTTTTTCACATCATCTTCGGTTTCACCAAGGGCTGCAAGTTCGTTTTCAAAATCGCTTTGTGAGGCATATTTACTTTTAAATGATTCAAAGGCTTTATTTACCATGTTTGAATCAACCTGGAGTTTTCTTTTCTTTGCTTCTTCCAGCATTAGTTGATTGGTAATAAGCTCTCTGGCAACAATTGGACGCATGTCTTTAACTACCGATTGAAGCGTCTTTTCAGGCAAAGCACTCATCATGTTCTGCTTTAGAATCACAGCAGCCTTTGCAATCTGCTGTCTGGTATATTTTTTGCCATTGACTATTAAAGCAATCTCCTCTTTTTGTTTCGAACAGCCTAAAAGAAGTAACCAGACCAGAAAAACTCCAATTACTGTTTTCACCACAAAGCCCTCTTTTCTAACTAATAAATTCATTTGGTAATTTACGTATTAAGAATCAGATTATGTCTTTAACGGATTGATCCAAATATCGTACCAGGTCAAACCAGGTTTTGTGCAGATGACTGTTCAACAGATTTATCCTGCCAGTCAATCCATCCCTTTTTCTCGGCAATACGCAAAAAGGCCTTTATCACAGTGGGATCAAACTGTTTTCCACTGTTCTCGATAAGTCTTCTGATTGCTTCTTTTTTTCCGAGACTGCTGCGATAGGGACGATTTGAAGTCATTGCTTCGAAGGCATCTGCTACATGAAGAATTCTTGCCCCCATGGGTATCTGTTCACCTTTTAGTTTTTCCGGGTATCCATCACCATCGTAATGTTCATGGTGATATAAAATAAGTTTATGGAGGTCATAAAGGAATGGTACTTCTTTGACTATGTTGGCTCCAAGAGTACTGTGAGTTTTCATGATACCGTTAAACTCTTCGTATGTCAAAGGCCCGGGTTTATTCAGAATATAGCCGGGGATACCTATTTTTCCGATATCATGCAAGAGTCCGGCATCTCTGATTATTCCAATTCCTTTTTCATCTATCCCCATCTCCCGGGCAATCTCTTCTGCAATATTCATAACATTCTCAGAGTGTCCATGAGTGTAGGTGTCTTTTGCATCAACTGCGATTGCCAGAGCTTTGATGGTTCTTATATAGTTTTCTTTCATGTCACTATAAAGCTTTGAATTGTTCAGAGCGATTCTGGTCTGGCTGACTATACTCATCAGCATTGCCAGTTTTTCATGCTCATTATTCAACTCTTTGACCGCTCCAAAAAATACCGCTCCAAATTTATGATCATCCCAACATACCGGAATCACATGGCTGAAATTTAGCTGTTTTGAGATGGTAGTATTGGTATTTTCCGGCTGTGGCAGTTTGCGGATACGAACTCTCTGTTCCTGAATTCTCACGACAGCCATCTGGCTGAAACAATCAACTGTCTCTTTACAGATGTCTCTGATGTATTTCTCCTCTACAAGTCCCCTGGACCAGTAAAGAAATTCATGTGAACGTTTCTGAATAACCAGAAAGCCGGTAATATCGATGGGAAAATATCTGAAAGTAGTTTCAAACAATGATCTTATTATGTCATATTTATCCACAAGTCCCATCAATTTCTCTGAGTAGTTCGACACAAGCATCAATTCGTCAAGCTTTTGATTAACAGTTGCCACCTGGACTATATTATTGTAAGCAACCACGGCCTGATAAAGTACTGTTTGAAGATTACTTATAAGTTTTTCATCCGGACAGACACTGTTATCATTCCAGAAGACAGTCAGAATACCCAGAATCTCCTCACCGGAGAAAAATGGCACAGACAAAGCTCTGACAGCTCTGCACCTGTATAGATCTGTTTCCATCTCCGGATATGCTTCACCCAATTTTACCTGAATTATCCGTTTATTGAAGAACACCCAGCTTGGTATTGCCCATTCATCATTTCCACTCAAAACAGAGTGCATTGTCTGAGACCTGTCTTCAGGTTGAACTATCAAAAGGGCTCCGGTATCCTTATTATAGATATGAAGTAAACCAAATTGAGCTCTGGATATCTCCATGCAGGCAGAATAGACTGATTTAAATAATTTGCCGGTATCATGAGCTGAATGAATACTGCCAATAATTGTTGCTAAATTTTTATCATCAATAATAGAACAGGGAGTTAAAAGAGAAAGTAATCTTCTGTATAAAAGCTCTGCCGTAACTGGTTTAAGAATATAATCACCACCATGAAGCTGGATTTTCTCCAGAGAATTACCTATTTCTGAAGCAGTAGCAGCAATCAATACTGGCACTGAGGACTGTTTTTTTACCTGCTCCAATATTTTAAGTCCATCTATCCGGGGAGTGTTCAGATCGGCCAATATTATGTTGGGATGAAATTTATGATATATATCAATTGCATTTTCTTGATCATGTGAAAGTATCACCTTCAGACCCATTTTATCCAGATAACTGGAAATAAGAGTACAAAAAGAAAGATCTTCACTGATAATCTGCACTAATTGTTCGTGAACAAAGCTCATGACATTCTCAGACCTGTCGGCAATACCTTTTACATTCATTACCAGCGGTAAGATATTCCCAACTGATAAGTACCGGCAAGTTCATGATTAACATAGGCGAAATCGATTCCTGCACGCTGGTTAAACAGATTAACCCCTGCACCCAAACCCACTTTACCTCTGGTTAGTCCGCCTCTGATAGCTACCCGATCCATAATCATATATTCCAATCCTATTCTGGCAGCAAGAATCAGAAGCTGTGGATTTTTGTAAACGCTTTTCCATTGAGGTTTTGGAAAAGTGATGTCACCCTGCATCTGGTCATCATCGAAGTAATTCACCCCTTCATTTGCCAACAGATCAGGGGTAGTGTAAGCAAGGCGCAATGTTCCATAAATATAGGGAATTCTTTTTTCCCATCCTAATGCAGCCCTGATATGAGGATAAGCCCATTGGTAGTAATTCCTGCCCCAGTATGTCATGCTTGAGGTGATGTTTTCAACCAGAACGGCTGCTGATAACCCAATATTGGAAAACAGAACCTTTGTCCCTGCATCCATCCCAAGCCCGTAACCTCGGTACCCGATTAACCTGGTCCTCTTTGCCTGTAATGCAGCACCAATTGAAATGCTTATTGATCCTGAGAGATCAAATCTCTTCCCTAAACCGGCTCTTAAATAAATCGCGGAGCAATTGCGGTTTCCATAAACATAAGCTTCTCCCTCGCTGGTAGTATCACTCAGAGGGATATCAGGAATATAGATGTAACCCGCTGTTATACTGTACCCGATTGTACTGGAGGCATAACCATTAACAGAAAGTAGTGAGGTGCTGAAGCTGTTTTGAAAGAAACTGGCATAAGCCAGCTCAATTTTGTTTATAGAATCAAAAGCAAGATTCGCAGGTGAGCTAAAGGAAGAGGCTCCGGTATTAAAACTTAAATCCGCACCTACCATAGCTGCTGATGCAGGAAGATTTATCAGCTCATCATTGTTGTCGATATAAAAGCTGGTACTGTTTTCTGACCTAAGGTTAGTTATTCCCCATAACAGAATAATAATTGTCAGAGACAATTTTTTAATCATTAAAAATACCTTTCAGAGTTCTTTGATCCTAAAATAACTTTGTTACAGTTTTATTTCCATAACATTCGCTAAATTTCAATAAGACACCTTCTGCTTATTAAAACTTATAAAATATTGACACTAAATAGAGGCTTATTCTATATTGCAATTTTAAGGGCGCATGGCTCAGTTGGTTAGAGCGCCGCGTTCACATCGCGGAGATCGCTGGTTCGAGTCCAGCTGCGCCCAGTTTGCAGCTTATTTCAAACTTCATTTTTTCTCAATGTAAATTGAGCCGCGCCTATATCGTGAGCTTTGATCTTATAAATTGCAGGTAAACCAACTCATGAAATCCATTCTGATTTCTGCCTTATGGCTTTTTTTAATAATAGCTGCCCAGGGACATTCGCAGAGTTGTATTCATTTTGTTTTGCCGGATCAGGGGGCAGTAATCGATATACCCAGCTGTACATTGCAGGTTGATGCAAAATGTGAGAATATAAAAAGTGTAGAATTTCAAGCTAGATACTTCAAATCCGGTATTGATACCCCGGTTATAGCCAGTCTGGGATTAATATCCCGTCCTCCCTTCAAATTGGTTTGGGATCTGTCAGAAATTCCAAATCAATTATTATCAGGCGTGGCATTTCTGGCAGAGGCCAATTTCAGCAAAGATTCATCTGAAACAGTAAAACGTGAAGGTGTGTTTTTCACTCACCAGCAAGTAATCCGTCCTTCTTTGATTATTCCTTATGAATTTTCGGGTACAAAAGAACTGTTGCCCGATTCCATAGTATTTACCCCACCACGCTTAGCAATGACAATTACTGGTTCGGTCTATTGGAACGAAAAAGATCTGACGATTATCGTTGATGTAAAAGACCCCCTGTTCTATGTTAACATGTCACGGGAGAGTCTGGCAAACTTGGGTCTGGAAGTATTGATTGATCCCAGCACAGGAAGAAAACCCTACCCACATAAAGATGTTCATATTTATAATGTTCCTCTTTACGGTAATGCTTATCGCATGATATACAAACCCGTCTATGATGATTCCGGAGGTTTCACCTTAGCCTCAAAAAGTATTCCTGGTGATTTCAATGCTTTCATTGAGAAGGGCGATTTTAAAGGATTTAAAATCTGTTTTCCCATACCCATGAAAGAATTCTCAGATTCTCTTCCAAAATCATTCGGAATGAACCTGATTGTTAAAACCATGGGTGAAGGAAACCAGATTGTACGCACCCCATGGGTAAAGGGAAACATCCTGGAAGCATACAGCCCCTATATCTGGGGGACTACCAGTTTACAACCAAAGCCATTCTATAAAAACCGGATACTTATGTGGGCTATTTTTTTTGTTTCTGGTTTTGTCCTCACTTTTATTATTTATCAGATAATGCTCTCTTTCAAGAGACCACATAAAATCATCCAATTTGAAAGATCAGAAGCAGAACAGCAACAGTTTGACCGGATTAAAGAAGTAATCGAAAGCAAAGTAACTCAGAAAAATCTCTCAAGTGAGCGTTTTGCGCATGAGCTGAAGATGTCTTCTAAAAGATTAAACAAACTGATTAAAAAATTCACCGGAATGTCTTTCCAGAATTATCTGATGTTCTGCCGTACCGAAATTGCCATGGAACGTTTGCGTTCATCACACTGCAGCGAAGCCTCTATTGCGGAATCATGCGGATTTGGCTCGGTACATGAACTGGAAAAATACTTTTATAAGTTCCACCGTACGACACCTTTTAAATATCGCAGCCAGCAACAGATTTCCTGATTCTTACTGAAATTAAAAGAAGATGAAATTCTCGTAAGAGATCCTGAGTTGTTTTTGTTTTTCAGCTCTCCGCAGAATTGCAATTATGATGTAACCGATGTAATGCTCTCTGTACTTCTATGTCCAGTTGATTTTTATCATATGGTTTAGTGAACCATTTATGAATATTCATGCTCTGAATGCTTTTTTGCTGTGGAGCATAACCGGAAACAACTATTACAATCAGATTATTCTTTATAGAACGCAGTGTTTTAATTATTTCATGCGGATTCTCATTTTCTAGCTTCCAGTCCATGATTACAATTTCGCACTCTTCAATATTAGCCTTTAGCGCGTTGATTGCCTCCTCCCGGTTGGAAGCTTCAATAACAGAATACTTGAATTCTTTAAGGAAAATCTTCAACACCTCTCTTATCTTGGAATCATCATCCAAAAGCAGAATAGAAGTACTTAACCTGAAGGAAAGAATACTTTTTGTATCACTCTCGAAACTTTCTTCATCACTGATTGGCAACTCTATACGAAATACAGTTCCTTCATAACCGGTTTTTTCCACAGAAATATTTCCGTTATGAAGCATAATAATTCTTCTAACCAGCGCCAGCCCCAGACCGGTTCCTTTTCCAGGTTTTTTGGTAGTATAAAATGGATCGAATATTTTTTCGGTAAGTTCATGTGGTATCCCAGTCCCTGTATCTGTAACCCGGATTATCACAATTTCATTATTGCCATCCCCCTGAACAGAAGAACAGGAAACCGTTATTCTCCCCCCGCCCGGCATAGCATCTCTGGAATTCCCAAATAGATTCTGAAAAACCCTTTTCAAATAATCAGGATCACCCTGAATCCAGACTGGTCTGTCCAATGTTTCATAAGTAAGTAAATAATTAGGCCCCAACTGATTGCTATACTGTGCAACTACCGATTGCAGGAAGGTATTAAGATTTATCACTTTGTAATCAAGAGGCTTTTTTCTTCCCAAAGCAAACAGTTCCGAAATAAGAAACCTTGCATCTGACATGGTTTCTTTTATCAGTTCCATTTTTTTAATGGTCTCACTCTCCTGACTTTGTTTTTCCACCTGCTCGGTTATATCATTGACCGATTGAAGTATATTGTTAAAATCATGAGCCATTCCACTGGCCAATGTTCCTAATGATTCCATCTTTTGATATTGAAACAGGCGATTAACCATTTCCTCTCGCTGAGAGATAGCAAGCTCCCTGTCGGTTACATCTGAGATAATTCCATCGTATGCAGCATTACCTGACCCCTGATCAACTGACTGGAAAACACAGTCTACAAACTTTCTTACTCCATTGAAATCCGAAATTTCAAAAGTACCCTTGATCCATGCTTTGTCCAGTTTTAACACCGATGGATTTATCAGAAAGCTACGTATATTCCTCCCCACAATCACCTTTGCCGGAATTCCCAGTAATGCATGACTGGCCATATTTGCCCACAGGAAATTACCATGACTGTCCAGGGTGCAAAGCATCTCCGGAAGCCTGTGTACAAGATTATGATAACGGATCTCAGAGCTGATCACCTGTTGAATTGTATGAGAATTGTTTCTGGAAACTACAGCTACCAGACCTGCAATAGTCATCAGTAGCACTATTCTGAAAAGATAATCATTGGTCAAAATTGCAGAGAAAGAGCTGTGATAGGAATAAACGAAATAAAGTATCGAATAACCGGCAACAGACAATAATCCGCAAAAAATTGATAGACTTGCTTTATGATGTAATGCAGTAAAGGTAATCACTATAAAATAGGTACCGAATATTGCACTGGTAACTGTATTAAATCCTGCACCATTTACATAATAAGACCACAGAATCGCAGTTACCACCATTACATCCATGAATATGAGAACATAAGCAAAATAGACCCTATGAATTCTGAAATTTCGGTTATTAAGATAAAAACAACTGTAAGTAATAAGAAATGCGATCGAAAGGGATTGAATTAAAAAAGCGGCAGGAGATGTTTTACCCAGCAATATTCCAAATATCGCTATTACTGCGTATGCAATACCTATTGACAATCGAATCCATGACAGCAATCTTTCCGACCGCGCTTCTGCCATTAAAATGGTCTGAGTTTTGCCTAAAAAATTTTTCTGAGTTTCAAAAGTCATCGATTATAATACCTGGCCCTTTCTCAGAATAACATCTCACATGTTTTTAAATCTGGCAGATCTGCAAAAGGCAAACTGGTTAAATTTGTGCTGACCTTAATTTTACCTTTAATTCCATCACAGGTTCAATATTATTCATCCAGCTCAAGTCCAGTATGATTGTTCCCTGAGCCATAACATTGGTTTCTGAAGCAGTATCAAAATTTTCGGTATTAAAAATTAAAAATAACTAATAGTAATGTAATTTCAAAAAAGCTTGTGATGTTAAAAACCAGACAGTCCAGATTTTTTAACCGGTTTGCGCTGCTTATTGAAAAAAAATCTGAGAATTATTCAGCTAATCACCGAAATTAACTGTCTCATTCTGAATTTAACCTGATCCTGAACAGAAAGGCTCTGCAATTACAAAATATCAATACTCTTTCCAATAAAAGCCGTTGCTTCTGAAAAAAAGAGAGTTGTTCTGATAAGTTATTCTTACATTTGCACCAATTGTCCTTAAAAAAGAGAGCACTGATTCTGCAGGATGATTATAGGGATTGTTCTCCCCACAGGAAATTATGGTAAGTTCAGGATTGGCATATCCTATAAATACTCTATTAAGTGATCCGGAACTCCCATGATGTGGAAATATAAGTATATCACAATCAAGCGACTCTTTATAAAGATTTGCAATGCTTAGAGCAGTTGAAGAATCAATATCAGAAGTGATCAAAATATTATTACCCCCGAAATTTAACAGAAAAACCAGACTGTATCTGTTTATTAATGCTGATTGCAGTGGTAACGAATCGTTTAATCTGGAAGGCGGCCAGATGCAGTGGATGCTGATTTGCGGCAGATATCCCAGGGTGTCGCCCTCTGAAATAACCCTGAAAAAGATTTTTTTATTCCATCTTTTGCATAATGATTTTATATAAGAAGTATCTTCATATTTACTGGTTACAATAATTCCGCTCCAGTCGACAGTAGAATCCACAAACTGCAATCCGCCACTATGATCTGTATCCCTGTGTGAGATAATAATCGCATGTAAGCTTGGTTTTCCAGCCTTCTTATATACGTTAAACCATTCATCTTTGCATTGTTCCGGTCCCATATCCCATACCAGACCAAAAGGATTAAGTACGGCCATCTGACTTAGACCCTGACCAACATCAATAACTGTAAAAAGTAGTTCAGACTCCGGATCTTGAGGCTGACAGAAAAATAAGAACACCACGATTGTGCTAAAAAAGAAACGATGTCTTTGCTTCAACACTTAATGATTCTCCTTTTTTTCTGGGACGAATTGATTGCTCAACTTTCAGTTGTGTAAAAGTATTATTCTGAAGCTTCAATATTTGTTCAAAACCATATGCAAAAGAGCAGTTCTCCCCTTTTGCATGTGAAAAAGAGATTAATGGCTGTAGTGTCATGGCAGGGAAAAGTTCCACTCTTGTATCCAGTAAGCCATTTACCGAGTAGTTGAACCGATCCCGATATTGAAAATCAATTTCACTGCCAACAACTATTTTCCGGCTCAGACAGATACTTAATGTGTTGCGAAACGAATTGCCTGAAGTATCAGTTAAACCACATTCAGGAATCAGACTGTATGTCAGTCTGTATTTGAAACGGGGTAAAGAATTGATAATAGAAACTCTGAAGCATGCATTTTTTGTCCTCTGTTCTGTAAGCTCTACCTTTACAGAGGGAATAAGGGATACCCAATTTTGCAAGTGATGCACTGACTGGATGGAAATTATGGAAACTGCGCTTATAATCTCATCTTTATTGCTCTTGTGCGCCAAATAACTGCAAGGTGCATTAAAATCTTTAGGCAGAAATACAAAAGTAAAATCAAGCCTGTTGCTGCTAAACTTGTATCTGCTTTCCATAAAAAAGGGTATACCGCCAGGATTTTCAATATCTGCCCCACTTTGTATCTCCATGCTCAGACTATTAAATTTCATCTTGATTCCACAATGAGCATAATGACTGTTTTCTGAATTTCTGTAAAGACTCAACAGACTAATACCTGAATTAACACTTATTTTTTCGTTTACTCTTATATTAAGAACAGTACCACCAGATGTCTCAGTCTCTCTTTTATGGAAAAATGCAGTGGCAGAGAATAGTTTTAAAATTTCCTTCCCAGGCTCAGCGATCTGAACCTTTACTCCATTCCAGGTTCTGGTACTACCATATAACCAGTTATTTGCCTTTGATTTTTCAGAAACATCTGTGGGGTGAAAGTATCCATAAAAAAGCCCTTTGTCAAAAAATGTTCCGAAATTTCCTATTTGAAAACTGCACTTGTCGGTTGGAGCAAGATAAAATGTTCTGCGATACCAGCGTGCATAATTACTGTTAAAAGTGATGCGGGTATCCATTTTAAATGATTCAGAAAAATCAACCGATAGATTCGCTCCATGAGAAAACACCTGAGGATTATTGCCATTACGGATGGAAAAAGCAACCTTTGCCCTGAAATCAGTCGGTTTAATATCAAATCTCAGGATCGGTTTAAATTGTGCCAGATCAGGATAATCCTGAAAAAAGCGAATAATTGCGGGCTGATCCCAGGGGGCGTATTTTTTCAGGTAGTCCGTTGAGAGAGGAATATCAATAGAAAGTTGTGGAAACAGCTCCAGAAGTATTTTCAGTTCACCCTGCGGCACATCGATAGGCTGATTATAAAAAGGCTTAATCTGTTCGAAGAAATCTGCCTCCAGTTTCCCATCTGCAACCAGCTTTTCCCCAATTCTTTCATTCTGGGGGATTGTATAGAAATTGTCAGACCCCAGATTGTTGAGCGTGAAAATGCTGCAAATTATAAAAAAAGTGGATCTCATAAGTTGCTGATTTTCTATTTTAAAGGGGAAAGCGCAAATGAAAAACCAAATTCTATGCCATAAAAATCCCCGGAGAAAATGACTCTCTTGTGGTTGCATTTTGATTATATTTAATCTGTGTCTGGCATTCCCAAATCTCACCCGAGTGTTAAAATCAAAATGGGAAATATTTCTCCTAACTTAAACGCCATTATTTGTGCTTTATTATCAATATCTATTCTATTAACACCGGTTTTTTCTACCGAGACTCCAGTTTTTACGGGAAATACTGCCAGCCCTCAATTCGCGCTCGTTTTAAGTGGGGGTGGTGCAAAAGGTCTTGCTCAGATCGGAGTGCTTAAAGCTTTGGAGGAAGCTGGACTGAAGCCTGATCTGATTGTAGGCACTAGCATGGGAGCCCTGATAGGGACATTGTATGCGGCAGGCTATTCTCCTCAATCAATTGATTCCATGGTTAAAACGGTTCAATGGAATGATATCTACAGTAACATTATAAACCGTAAAAACCTTTTTGTAAGCCAGAAAAGCGAACCTAGAAACTATCTGCTGGAATTACGCTTCGACCATAATTTCAAGCCTTCACTCCTTAGTCAATCTTATGGGCAACAGTTCTATGATATTCTAATCCCCATGCTGGCCGATGCACAACTGCGATCAAACGGAAATTTTGACAGTCTGAGAATACCTGTAAGAATCATAGCTACCGATCTGCTTACAGGAAAAAAAGTGGTCTTCTCAAAAGGGAACCTGGTCACCGCAATTCGCGCCTCCTGCTCCATTCCCCTCCTTTTTTCTCCGGTTGAGTTAGATAACATGCTTCTGGTGGATGGTGGACTATCATCAAATATACCCACTCAAACCGCTCTCAAAGAGAATGCTAAATTTACGGTAGCAGTCGATGTTACTGCACCGTTATGGACTAAAGCCGATCTGGAAAATCCGATACGGCTGGTGGATCAGATCATAGCCATAGGAATAACTCATCAGAAAATTCAGGAGAAAAATCTGGCAGATGTATTGATTACTCCTGAACTTAACTCCTTCAAAAACACTGATTTTGAGAACATTGACACTATGATTTCTGCTGGATATCAGGCTACAGTGGCTCAATTGGACCTAATAAAAGAAAAACTCAGCAATATTCAGAATACCTCATATCAGAAAAAAAAACATCAACCGGTTAATCCTGCGATAATTAAGAACATCATTATCTCAGGAAATAAAAACACCTCTACCCGTCTGATCAAAACTGCAGCGGTAATAAAAATCGGTGACACGCTTTCCACTGATCTTCTTCAGAAATGCTTATCCTCTCTATATTCCACCGAACTTTTTGAGTATATAAACCTTGAGATGGATAATGCAGGCAATCTGAAGATTATCGTTACAGAAAGACAACATTGGAGATTGAGACTTGGACTGCGTTTCGATGAATTTCATCTAGGTGAATGTCTCTTTGAACCTGCTTATGAAAACCTCTTCGGTTTAGGCATAAACACCAATCTCCACATCCATCTGGGAATGCGAAGAGAAAAGTATGCACTGGAATTTAAGGGTAATCAGCTTTTCACTTCCAATTTTTCCAACACTATCAATCTGCAGTTTTTCAGTTCCAGGGAGAGAATAATTCAGCGAGAGATTCATAGAAGCTTTGATGGTACTACCCCCGATACTATCAGACTTCAGGAAAGAACACTTCGTAAATCTGGAATTAGTGGGCTTATAGGAACCCAAATGGGCAGATGGTCGCATCTGTGCGCTGGGATACGGCTGGAACGCTTTAAGATACAGGAATCAGATCAAAGTGCTATAAAGGATCTGCTGGGATTGGGATTAGATCAAACTCACCCCTATTTTGTAATAAAACTGATTATTGATACCATAGATAAATTCCCATTTCCCACAACCGGTACTAAACATTACCTCACAGCAGGAGTAGCTGGTAAAAAAGAAAGCAGTATTACAATCCATAGCAGTCTGGGCAGATATTTTACCTTTGCCCATCGCCATACCTTCTTTCCTCAGCTTAGAGTCTCCTGGGCAAACAAAGCTCTCTCTGAAGTAGAACAGGTAAGCTTGGGAGGTGCAGTTACTGAAGAAAAATTTAGTGATATCAGTGTCTTTAATAATATTCCTTTTACCGGACTTTCTCCTCTGGCTTTTCCAGGAGATATCTTAGGGTTATGTCACCTGGATTATCGTATTCAGATTCAGAGGCTCTTTTATGCTCAATTGATAGCTGATTGGGGGTATACCTGGCAAGCTGAAAATTTTCACTATAAATCAGCTTTGAACGACTTCGCTAAGAATGCTCTTCTGGGTTTGGGAGTAGCTTTTATCTGTGAGACCCGCCTGGGACCTATCCGTTTTGGCTATGGTCAGCTTCTAAACGACTTAAATCAGATCGATGTAAAATCCGAGCCCCATTTTTATTTTTCAGCAGGACATGATTTCTAAATTTATATTGCTTGTTATAAAGCATTCATTATAGAATTGCATTCACTATATTTATCATATCTTTCAGAATTTATAAAAAAGGAATTTTCAGCTTAAAACAGGGCACACACCTTGTTTTTGGATCGACCTTCGATTAACAGAATGAGGGCATTGCATCAGATTAATCATGCGAATAAGAATTGCGGTAAAACTGTTCATAGGATTTCTGGTTGTTATTTTTCTTAATGTTTTCTTTCTTGTAATTGTCTCAAAAATCGAAAATGTTAATACCATTACCCGCATTTTGAAAAAACAGAATGAGATTAAAAATGATATCCTGCGCTTAAAAACCCTCCATCGAATTCAAGGTCCCAGTATCATCAGTTATGAAAAAATCGGACACCCTCAATCAGTGCTCAATTTTCAGGAAACTCAGCAGAAGATCATCGCTGTATTTGATTCCATCTGTTTAAAATATGATTCTATCTACAATATTGATTCTGCTTTGATACATAAAACATCCTATAACCCGAACTGTTCGGTGCCATTACAGCCCCTGAAGATGATTCTGGATACAATCAGCATCTTTAATAATATTTATTCTAATATGTTCGACAGTATCGTTCAGAAGAAACCATCTGGTAATAAAAAGGCCATTTGGAGAAATACTCTTAATGATGCAGACAACAAGATCTCGATTGCACTGGATTCTGCAGAAGCTATAATCGATCAACAGACAAACCTGCGAATTAAGGATGTCGAAATCAGGGTCAACAATATAAAACAGATAACCATAGCCATAATTAGCGGAGTCACTTTATTTGCCATCATCTTTGCATTCTTTTTCTCCCAGTCTGTAACAAACGCCTTGCGTCGGCTTAAAGAATCAGCCAGTACCATTGGCAGAGGTGATTTCAATGTAGCACCTTCAGGCTATCCAAACGATGAGATCGGAGATCTGGCTACTGCTTTCTTTGAAATGGCCATTGATTTGAAAAACACTCAGGAAGACCTTATTAAATCGAAACGGCTGGCAGCAATCGGTGAGGTGGTTGCTTCGGTTAACCATGAAATAAACAACCCTCTGATGATCATCTCCGGAAATGCTCAATTTCTTGAAATGACCATGGAGGGATATCCCAAGGAAATGCTGGAACGGGTTCATACGATTCTGGAAGAAACAGAACGCATTTCAAAAGTAACTCGCAAACTTCGGGAAATTAAAAATCCAGTAGTCGAAGACTACACCTCAAGCGGTGAACAGATGATTAACCTTGACAAATCATCTCAATAGTACCGGGGAGTACTGCATTAACCATGTATCGGATTAAATATTGGGGAATCGCACTTCAGATTCTTACAGTTATATTCTGTTGTTGCTCACCCAAAATGGTCACATTCGAACAACAGATCTTAAATGAAGCAGATTCGCTTTTCCGTGAGGGAAATTACGAATACGCCAAAGTTAAATATGCCAAAGCCAGAGAAATAAAGCCAAAATCGGATGTAGCGAAAATATCCCAATACTATCTTGCTTTTATCAATGTTTATTATGACAATCCTTTTGCAAACTGGGAAGCAGCACTCAGGGAATTCAGAACCTTTGCTGCTCTTTATCCTGATGACCCCAGAATCGGAGAGGTAAACTCATGGATCCGCTTGCTGGTTGTCATGCAAACCTTTAAAAGAGAATATCAGGGAACTACCAATAAACTAGAAGAACTCAGCAAAAAAGAACCGGACCCCTGTCCTCCTCCTGTGCCACGCAAAACCAATGTGGACATTATCACTGAATCACTGCGAAATTGTCTTGAAGCAAAAGACTCCCTGAGCAGAAAAGCAAAAGAATTCGAGAATGTGATTCTTGACCTGGAGAAAAACTGCCTTAAGGCTGGAAAATAGAAATAAATTAATAGCTATGAAAAATAATCTTTTCAGAAAAGAAATACCTCAGGTTAAAACCATTGTAGTAAAAACCGGCAGTAGAATCCTTACTGCCAATGGCCACGAACAGCGAGTTAAACGACTTGCAGAAGATCTGGTTACCCTTCAAAAAGCCGGTCTTCGCACCATCCTGGTTTCTTCCGGAGCAATTGCTCATGGAATGCGAGCACTCGGATTGACAAAACGTCCTGCCACCATTCCTCTGCAGCAGGCCTGCGCCAGCATCGGGCAAAATAAACTTATGCAAATGTATGAAAAATACTTTGCTTCCCATGGAGTAATTATCGGTCAGGTATTATTAACCTGGGATGATCTGCGGAGTAAGAAACGCTACCTTAACCTCCGTAACACTTTTTTTCAGCTCCTGGACTGTGGAGCAATACCTATAGTCAATGAAAATGACTCGGTTGGTGTTGAAGAAATCCGATTCGGTAATAATGATGTGCTGGCAGCACAGGTTGCCCTGCTTACTCAGGCCGATCTCTTTGTCAATCTTACCGATGTTGGCGGACTCTATGATAAAAACCCACATGCCGATAAATCTGCCAAACACATCCCGGTAGTAACAGAATTTTCTTCATCTGTACATAAATTGGCAAGTGAAAAAAAGAGTGAAATCAGCGTGGGTGGAATGTCAACAAAACTCAAAGCAGCGGAAATGGTCACCAGAGCCGGTATTTTCGCTCTGGTTGGTGATGGCTTCGATAAAAGACTTACCGATCTGCTTATCAGCGAAGATTCTGCTACACTTTTTCTGCCACAGAAACACAAAATGTCATCCAAACACCGTTGGATTGCCTTCTCCGGTCAGTCATCCGGTTCGCTTATCATAGATGATGGTGCCCAGCGGGCCATCAAAAATCTTGGAAAAAGCCTTCTTCCGGCCGGAGTCAAAGGAATCCGAGGATCGTTCAAATCCGGAGACATGGTTGACATATCTACTCTGGATGGAAAAACTCTGGCCAAAGGACTGGTAAACTATTCTGCTGATGAAATACTTAAGATAAAAGGAATGAAAAGTACTGAAATCAAAAATATCCTGGGGAAAAAAGAATTCGATGAGGTTGTTCATCGCGATAATATGGTCCTTCTTTAGGGTTTACCTTATTGTTAACGAAATTAAATTTACCTTTTCTACACCTGTCCACAATTTGGTTGCTATTTAAAAATTTCTTTTTTAATTTAACATCAATTACACACCCTTTACAGGATATTTTATGAATACCGATCTTAATCAGATGATTGACTCTATAGCGCTTGAGGGCCGCAAAGCTGCTCTTGCGATACAAAATGCCGAGGCTCAGAAAATAACCGAAGCACTTCAATTAATGGCTAAATTTCTGGTAAATGAATCAGATAACCTGAAAAGAGAAAACCGTAAAGATCTTGACACTGCCAGAGAGAAAGGGCTGTCCAGCGCAATGATCGATCGATTAACCCTCTCTGACAAGGCCATCAAAGCTATGATTAACGGGCTCTATGAAGTAGCGCAACTGAAAAGCCCGGTTGGAACCAGTTTCGATGAAAGAACTCGCCCTAATGGTATCCGCATTTACAAAATGAGAGTCCCCATCGGAGTGGTGGGTATTATTTATGAATCCCGCCCCAATGTGACAATCGATGCTGCAGCTATCTGCCTGAAAAGCCACAATGCAGTTATTTTAAGGGGCGGTTCTGAAGCTTTTCATTCCAATATGGCTTTGGCTTCTCTTTTTTCAAAAGCAATTTCACAAACCGGTTTACCCAAAAACGCGGTGCAGATTATTTCTACAACCGAACGGGAAGCAGTTGAACTGTTGCTGACCAAAAATGATTATATCGATCTGATTATTCCCAGAGGAGGTGAAGGACTGATAAGAATGGTGACTGAGAAATCACGCATTCCGGTAATTAAACATTATAATGGTATATGCCATATTTATGTTGCCGCAGATGCAGATATGAAAAAAGCAGTTCCGGTGATTATCAATGCAAAAACTCAGCGGCCAGGCACCTGCAACGCTATGGAAACACTGCTTATAGATGCAAATCTGCCCCAGCAAAGTAAACTTCTTATTATCAATGAATTACTGAATAAGGGAGTCACTCTCTTTGGCGATCAGCAGACCACCAAACTCTCTTCTTCCATCAAAGAAGCCACTGAGGAGAATTGGAGAACCGAATATCTGGATCTGCGCCTATCGGTTCGCACAGTTGATGGGCTGCTTCAGGCTATCGATCACATCAACACTTATGGTTCACATCACACCGATTCAATTCTGACCGAATCAAAGCAAAATGCCGATACTTTTTTAAAAATGGTCGATTCTGCATCTGTGATGGTTAATACCAGCACCAGACTCTCTGATGGAGGTGAATACGGAATGGGCTGTGAAATTGGGATATCAACTGAAAAACTGCACGCTCGTGGTCCTATGGGAGTTGAAGATTTGACCACATATAAATGGATTGTAGAGGGTGAAGGTCAGATCAGAACCTGATTTTAAAATTGGTTTAATTTTTGTTTTAAAACTATTAATATTCCGTTTTTTTATGATTTCCCCGGTCATTTACTATTTGCTCGAAATTTTAATCATTTTCAAATTATCTTTTTGTTTCACTGCTAAGGAGAAAATCTTTTTATGAATCTGCTGGATGCCGTTAAATTTGATGACAAGGGACTGGTAACTGCAATTGCTCAGGACTATGGCACCGGAGAGGTCCTTATGCTGGCATATATGAACAAGGATACTCTGGCCGAATCCTTAGAAAAAGGGGTCATGATCTACTTCAGCCGCTCACGTCAAAAGCGTTGGTTTAAAGGTGAAACATCAGGACATGTTCAAAAAATTCGGGAAGTATACATCGATTGCGATGGAGATGCTTTGCTTTTTAAAATCGATCAGGCTGGTGCTGCATGCCATGAGAACTACTATTCCTGTTTTTTCCGAAAAAAAGTAGGTGATCAATGGAGTGTCGTGAAAACAAAGATCGAATAATAACTTTTCAAAGGATTTACTTTGATTAACTTTGGCTTTTCACCTCATATTGAAATCTCCCTGGATAATGTTCTTCATAATCTAAAACAGATTCAATCTCTGGCCAATCCGCACGATAATGACATTATGGCGGTAGTAAAAGATAACGCCTACGGTTGTGGTGCCGTAGCTATTGCCAGCACGTTGGAGAAACATGGCGGTGTCCGTTTTTTCACCGTAGCCCGTTTTCAGGAAGCTTTTAAGCTGAGAAATTCAGGTATCACCAGCCCAATTCTTGTGCTTGGGAAATCCACTTTTGCTCAAATAAAAGAGGGGTGGAATAAAAGAATCATCTTTACCCTCAACGATCTTTCCGATTTAAAGGACTGGATCAGTAACCAACTGGAGGTCCGTTTTCATCTTAACGTCGATACCGGAATGGGACGTTTAGGATTGCTGCCTTCAGAAATCGCCACCTTCTGTGAGCAATTGAGATTTGAACCAAAACTTCACTTCGAAGGTGTTTTCACACACATGGCACGAGCTGATGAACCTCAGACCACTTCAGTCAACCGCCAGCTTTCTATTTTGCGTCAGGCTCTGGCTCATATCCGATCTCAGGGATTGAGCCCTCAGCATATCCATTTCGGAAACAGTGCCACACTGATGCGCTTCGATATAAAAGAATCTACCTTGGTAAGGCCGGGAATCGCTCTTTATGGGTGTAATCCCGATCCAGCACAGAAATTCACACTGAACCTCCGTCCAATAGCATCTTTAAAAAGTACTGTGGTTAAATTAAAACAAGTACCATCAGGAACCGAAATCAGCTATGGCGGCAACTACAAAACCAGTTCTACTACCTGTATCGCTACCATAGCACTGGGTTATGCCCATGGTCTTCCCCGATTTCTAGGTAATCGCGGCGAAGTACTCATTAAAGGGAAAAGATACCGCATAGCAGGTAATGTAACAATGGACTATATTATGGTAGATGTTGGTATCGATCCGCATGTCTCGGTTGGTGATGAGGTTGTCGCAATGGGTTACCAGGGTGATGACTGTATAAGCCCTGATGAGATCGCCTGTCTGGGGAATACAATTGGATACGAGGTACTCTGTAATTTAAGCACGAGCATAGATAGAATTTACCTTTTGAACGGTTCGATCGTATTGCATGAAAAAGGTTCTGTTTTTTAAGGTTTTGGTATAATAGAATGGATTTAATTCGACAGGAAATCAAAGATGGCGTAGTGGCAGACTACAAGGGAAAACAGGTTTGGATCGTTTTAGATCAAAAATGCAGATCTGAGGGGAAATGCCATTCCGTATGCAGCAGGTGCAGTGAAGTTAAACCACCTCTTAAAAAAAGAATCATCCTGGAAAAAGCGATGTCCTTTAAAACAGGACAGAGAATTACTCTTAGAATGCATGTTCTTAATGAGAACATTGCAGCTCTGCTGATTTTTGGCATTCCGGTCTTCATTGCGCTTTCATGTGCTCTGATATGGTATCTTTATTCACCCGGGGAAATCGAATCACCTCTGGCACTTTTGAGCACTGCTTCAGCTTTTGCCTCAGGCTTTTTGCTTGTCTGGATTATCGATACTATTTTCAGCAAATTGTTTCCACCCAAAATCATCCTTACCTCCTCTGAACAGGAGTTGTCTACCTGATGGAAGAATACCTCGATTTTCCAGAGTTTATAGATAAGGTTCAGGGACTTATCGAAGTAGGACTTTATGATGAAGCTCTGACCCTGTTGGATGAATACACAAAAATTAACAGTGAAGAATGGGAGATCTATTATCTGTATTCGCGAATCTGCAGCGAACAGAATCTTCCTGAAGAAGCCATATCATACCTTCACAAAGGCCTTAATCTTGATAAGACCAATGCAGACTGTCTTTTAGGACTCTATTATGCTTATTCCATGATGAATCAATCGAAAAAAGGCAGCAAGTATCTTTTAAGAGCCTATAAGCTCCATCCGGAAAATGAAAACGTCCTTTTATCCCTGGTCTGGTATTATACCGAAATAAACGAAACACAGACAGCTATCCAATTTTTCGAACTGCTGCAAAGTCGTGGAACCATTAATCCCGATGCCTACCGAAATGGTGCTCTGGCCTACCAGCGCGCCGGTCAATATGATAATGCAGAACAGTGTTTCAAAACCGCTCTGGAGCTCAATCCTGGTTTCGATGAAGTACGGGATCTTCTGGCAGATCATTATATGATGCTTGAACAAACCCCCAAAGCTATCGAGCTATATCAGAAGGCTCTGGAGAAATCCCCACGCAATATCCGAATTCTTTCCAGGCTGATTTTCTGTTATTCACAATCCGATCAGACTGAGCATGCCATCGCTTTGGCAAAAGAATCCATCCGGCTTTATCCCAACTCCCCTATCGGATATATCGATATGGCCTATATTCATTTGAATCTTAATGAATTCAATGAAGCCATCGAATATGCTGAACGGGCTCTTGATATTTCTCCCCTGGATCAGGAGGCTTTCAGAATTCTTGCTCTTTGCTATTCGGGAAAAAAGGATTTGCAACAATCTCAATCAGCTTTTGAAAAAGCAATTTCCCTGGATGAAACAAATTCCGAAATTATCCGTGACTATTACCATCACCTGAGAGAATCAGGACAATATCAACAAATGGAACATTGGATTAACAAGGCAATCAGTATCGAATCTCCCTATTGCATGGAAGATTACTGGTTTCTGGCAGATTATTACCGGGAAAAAGGAAATGATCTCAAATCACTTCACTATCTGAAAATGGCTTACAAAAGTATGCCTTCTGAAAATGAGCTGATTCCCCCAATTGTGGATATTCTTTTAGACAAAGGACATACCGGCTTTTCCATCCCGTTTCTGCTTCATTATGTAAAAAAGAGCGGATGGAATGAAGTTATGAATGAATTTACACAGCATAAAAGGCTCAAAGGAGAAAGGGCACAGGAAGGACTCCGTTTTCTGCGTTTCTTCGGCCAGCGAATTCCTGATTACCGAAAATATATCTTTAAAGTTTATTTCAGAAAGTTTACCATTGCTTCTCTGGTTTTCCTAATGGCACTGGCAGTACTGCCCTGCTATCTGCTTTTTGGAACAACCGGTGCTTTAGGAGTTGCCATTGTCTGTGTGATCTCATCGATTTTATTTACCGCTATCCGGTTTCTTGCATTTAAAGAGATCTGGGGCTTTCGTAAACTGATACACGTTTTTTCCTGAAGCAGGTTAACTATGTCAAATAAACCGGATCTGGTTCTGCATATCTGTTGTGCACCTGATGAAGCTTGGGTGCTGCATTCCTTGCATCAGCAATTCAATCTTCACTGCTTTTTCTGCAACCCAAACATATCGCCTTTGAGCGAATACGAACTTCGGTTAAGCGAAGCCAGAAAAACTGCAGAAATTTATAATGTACCTTTTTTTGATGATACCTATGAACCATCGTTGTGGGAGGATACAATTGCTCCATATGTTGACACTCCAGAAGGGGGACTTCGCTGCAGTCACTGTTTTCTTCTTCGGCTTCGCAGAACCGCCAGTTTCTGCCAGAAAAACGGTTTTAAAAATTTCACCACCGTTATGAGTGTCAGTCCTCACAAGAAGATCTCCATGCTCAATGAAGCTGGCTATTTAGCCGCTTCGGAGTTTGGCTGTATCTATGAGCCTTTCGATTTTAAAAAGAAAAACGGTTTTCTCTACAGTATCGAACTCAGTAAAAAGCTGGGCCTTTATCGCCAGAATTATTGCGGATGCCGTCTTAGTAAGCTTGAGCGGGAAAACCGCAGGAAACAAGCAATAAAAAGTCAGTAAAAAGTCTAAAAACATAACCTTACCAGTCATTTTTTGGCTTTAACACCCGATTTTCTTCCAGAAAACTGACTGGAAAGCCTTTTTACAGGGCCGAATATGGGATCTGTTGAAAAAATCACTTCCAGTCTCGTTAGCCTGTTCAGTAAAGATGCGCACCCAACTTCTTCCAGATAATTCACATGGTGCAAATAAATTCAGGCATCTTTAGAAGAAACGCTGCAGCATTTTCCTTACAAAAAAAGTGGTTTGCTTATAGCAGTATCTATTAGAGAATCGATACAGTTTTTTATCACGTTCGGAGATAATAATTTTGAGCCTTGCAAGATAATCCGGTTTATTTAGTGTTGCACAAATGTTTCTTTCCTGTTATAATGATATTTAAAAAGTTCATAACTTTTTACCCATTTCCCCGTAACAGGTAATTCCTTTGAGGATAATTCATTTATAAATAATATGAATTGGAGGATGATGCAGGAAGCATCTCCCCTCCTGCCTGTTAGTTATTTTAATCTTACTCATGATTAGTGCTTGTCACTAAAAAATTGACTTTTTCTGATTCAGATTATTGCTTTTTGCCCTTCAATACAGCTATTTTAACATCATGCTTGTAGAGTAGTTTTATATGTAACAGGCAAAAGAGTTTATAGTATTTACTATGGATTGGAAACAGATATGAACAAAAAAACCTACTTTATCCTGTTTGTACTCTTAGCAACGCTCTCTCTTTACAGCCAAACCAAAAGTATCCTTATTATCCAACCTAAAGGCTCCCCATATAAAAAGATGGAAATGGGTATAAAAAGCAGTATAAAAAAAATGATTTCAATCCGATCTATTTACTCCAGAAATGAAGCCGAAATTATCAGTGCAATAAATGCTGATTCTCCAGGATTAATAGTTGCTGTTGGCATTGAAAATATCAGATTGTTAAATAAAATCCGGCAAAAACATCCAGAAATAAACCAGATCCCATCGATATTGGTTGAAAGTGAATTTTTTGGTGAAAAAATAGACAACAGCTCAAATAGCTGTGTAATCAGTTATGAGACAAAACTGGAGCAATACATAAACCATTTTGCATATCTAACAGGAAAAAAACCAAAGAATATCGGAATTGTATTCTCCTCAAGGTCCAATAGTGAACTGGTGCAGTCATACCATAATGAAGCAACTCACCTGGGAGTGAATATTCATTCCAAACCGGTTATAATCTCTGACCCGGAAAACAGCTTGAAATCCATAATCAATAATTTTAACGATCATTATAAAATTGATGCTTTGATTATCCTAAAAGACGATGTGGTAATTAACAATCAAAATATCAGCACCACCTGGGTACCATTATTAAGTCCGCTAAGTATACCTGTTGCAGTTCCATCCGACTATCTCTATGAACTTGAGCCACGGATCGGTTCTTTTGCCATACAACCACATTATTCGGAAATCGGTCGTGTAGTTGCTTCGGTAATAAATGATGCAGAGGCTGGTAATTGGGTTTTAAAACATAAAAGTATCTATACAGATAAATCCATCTTTTTTTTCCGGAAAGAAAACGGATCTATCAGCAGACAAGATCAGGTGGAAAATAATATCATAGCTACTTATCATCCACAAAAGAGTACGCCGAAAGTGTCTGAACCTGTCGTTATTGCAGAAACATCGCAGAAACCAGCTTCATTAGCACCAGAAAAATTGGAAGAGGAAAAACAAACCACCCAACCTTCACCTTCGGTTGAACCTGTTGCAGAAATTAAGAATGAAATAATAGAGAAGCCTGTTGCAACAATTACACCCAGTGCTCCAGTTAAAAAAGTAGAAGCTCCTTCCAAAACCGTTGATGACAATAAACGTAAAACGTCAAAAACTAAAGATACAAAAGTTGCAAGTAAAACGACTGAAAAGCCTTCACAGCAACCGATACCAAAGGATATCCCAACCAAGCAGCCTGTTATGCATTTTGCTGCAGCAGATTTTGATATCATTATTTCAGCCGAAACAACATTTGTATATAAGGAACTTGCCCCTGATTTTCCGGTCCTGAGAGTAGCAAAAGCAGGAGAACTGATGAAAGTAAAATCAGAAGACAGCCTTTGGTATTGTGTCGATTTTTCAGGGACTTCAGGATACGTTTTAAAAACAGAAGCACAAAGGCACTCTGAGAAAAACCGCATAGCTGCTTTATCAATATCAAATCAGACAATTGTGATTGTTGGCATTTTCATTCTTGCATTGATTTCGACTCTGGTTATTTTTCTTTACAGGCCCAAGCGAAAAAAATGCGGTATTAGTTGTCTTTTGATTTCAAAAGATCAAAAAATGGTAAAGTATTCCAATATTAACAATAACAGCATTTCACTTGCAAAATATCTTCGAAATTACGGGTTCCAAATCATAAGTTCAAGAAGTCTTGATCAGGTCAGCGCCTTTCTTCATTTGAATATTCCGGAAATCATCTGTGTTGATTGGAAATTTGATCCGGACATTCAGGAAAAAATGAATGACATGTTAAGGTTTAAAATGCTGACAGCAGATTTTCTTCTGATTTATTACAATGTCACAGCTCCATCCAGCGTTAAAAAGTGTGATTATTTTGATGACCGGACATTCTTTTTTGGAAAAAACCTGACTATTTCAGATCTGAATTCAGTTCTATCGATGGTTAAGATGAAACCAGATACTCTACAAGAAGATTCTGATGAATCAAAATCTTGCCTCGAAGGCAAAATAACTGAAGAAACTCTTATCGAAATCTTTCAGATGATGGATACCAATAAGAAAACTGGCTGTCTTATGGTGGAAAACCATCGACCTGTGGGTATGATCTTTTTTGAAGAGGGAGTTATTACATTTGCGGTAACAGATAAACTGACTGCAGAAGAAGCTGTTTTTGAATTGCTATCAATGAAACATGGCAGATTCCAGTTCCTTCCAGATAAGACACCAACCACCAGACAGATGCACTTGGATACTGTAGCTGTTCTGATGGAGAGAGCAAAAATGGATGATGAGGTTCAGACCAACTTCGAACCAATTTAAGACATTAAAGTAAGTGCATTGGAACTGTAAATCAGTAAAATGCTATTTCCATTTTTCTATTAAAAACAGATCGCATATTTTTTTGGGATTGTTTTTCAGACAAAGGAAAGTTTTTTCTGCATTACCGCCTTTTTTTACGGCAAAAGCAATGATTCCGGTATTGGAATTTTTAAGCGGAGTAATATTAAACTGCAATTGGGATGTAGACTTAAAATAATCTGTAAATATATCTTCAATCATTATACCTGCAATCATATCAAAGGATAACAAAGAGAGCAGATCTTCCAGCTTGGATACTCTTTTCAGTTTCGGCTCTACAGGAAAAAATAGTTTTGAAAAGGAGTTCATGCCTGCTCTTCCTAAAATATCTAATACTCCAATAACTGTTTCAGAGTTTACAGAATCAGCACTGAATGGTTCTCCAGTGGACAGAATCACATAATTCTCGACCGTTTTTCCGTTGCGCTCACCATTAAGCAGGATTTCATAGTTGCCAAGCTGCTCCTTAATGAGCGTTGTTTTGGTTATAATTGCATCCGGAGGTTCTGAATTAACTTTTGAGATAAATTCATTGTACCTACCAAAAACAGTGATACTTACTTCCTTCATCAGATCGGCCATTGCAGTCTGCATTGACTGAGAGTTGATATTTGAGGGGAAAAATACATATACCTTTTCAACAGCAAAGACACTGAAACTAAGAAAAACCGATAATAATTGAAATACAACAATTCTTCTAATCACAATTATAGCTTTCATTTTTACAGTGTGTGGCTGGATATTCTTTTTAATAAAATATTCTTGAATTAAATGCTTTATTTCTTCAGTATTTTTGATACCTCATAAGTTTTAAAATCCTCTTTAGCAGCAATCTCGTAAGCTTTTTTAATATTAAGTACAGAGTACATAGAGATAGCCGGATGAATCATAATTCCACTATGCTGCCAATCATCTGCTTTAAGGTTGTAAATAATCTCTGCAGCCTGCTCACCCAAGGCAACCGGATCAGGAATAACTGCGAATGTGCCGAAATTCAATTCAGGGTTAACCAAAGCTTCCACACCTACAATAAGAGGTATTTTCTTTTTTTTAAGCGCGGGAAGCCAAATATTACCAAGGAATTCAGGTTTAAGCATCACGTTGTCATTAGGAATCCATAGTGCATCAACCTTTTCGTTTCCTATCAGATTTTGCAGAGCACTGGCAATATCAAGTTGAATTTTAGCTGTATCATCACTGATTTCTATTCCCCTGATTATGATTTTTTCTTTTGCACAATAGTGGGTATGTTTTTCTATAAATTCTTTTAAGGGGTTTCGATAAATTACTCCCACTTTATCAACTGGTTTGCTGAATACTCTCCTGAAATTAACAAGAGCAGTAAGCATTGGTGTTTCATAAGCGATAGCGTTAACATTTTCCAGACCTGATACTGCTCTTTGCACATCCAGTGCAAGAATTGCCACTACCTGTATTGGTTCTGTTTTTTGTCTGTTTTGGTTAGAATATTTAATATAAGATCGGATTGCATTATTCCCTATAAGCACCACCGCTTTGGGTAAATTATAGCCATCAATTACCGAATCGATATCCTCGATCGAAGTGTTTTCATTTATCTCAATTACAGATACAGAGAATTCATCACGTATCTCATTTACAAGACCATTTCTGGCCTGATCAAAAATGCTCCCTTTTGTGGCAAAAACAACAACCTGGTCATTTTCAGAATTCAGATATTCTGCATCCTGAGCCAGAATAAAACTATTAACCAATAAAAAAATGAAAAATGCAAATTTCATACTTGTTGCCCTTTTCACCAGAAAAACCGTAAGGGAGAACTTCTGAAGAATTTTCTTCAGAAGTTTTCAAAAAGCCAAAAGTTTAAAGCAATATCCTAAAAAGTAACTTTGAATCCTCCGTAAAGAGTTCTTCCTTCATTATAAGGTATTCTGCTGCTTAGATCCGAAAGGCCCCATGCAGGCAACCATACTTCCTCATTAAGAAGATTGTCTGCAGCAAAAATAATCGATAGTTCCTTTATCACCCTGGATTTTATCAGATAATTGAAATTATATGTGCAGTTCAGATTCAGCATGTTGAAATTGCCAGTTGTTTTATTCAGCTTTGAGGTAAATTTTTTATCGAGTGCCTGCCAGTAAGAATTAAATGCACTTACAGTCAGTCCATATCCATAGTAACTGAGTCCACCCTTTGCACTGAAAGTCGGCAGCGGTGCAGCATTTCCTTCGCTGTGTTTTTTATCTTTACTTTCCTGATACAGTATTGATCCCTCAATCAGCCATTCTCTAGTAATATAGTATTTCCCTTCACATTCCAAGCCGAAAATTGTAACCTCACCGAGATTAGCCCATGTCGGCCTTACAAAGCGTTCACTACGATCCTGAATTATAAGATTATCCATTATACTATAGAAACCATTTAACCCGAATTGAACGGTGCTGTCCTGGTAGTTTACTCCTATGTCAAAAGTGTTGACTTTTTCCGGTTTGATTTTTTTCTCCTGATCTAAATCTTCTGGCTCACGATCTACCATATGCCCGCGCATTGCAAAATGATCAAGATATAATTCATCCATACTTGGAGCACGATAGGCAGTGCTGTAGAGAGTTTTTATATTAACATTATCAA
>CAYPMS010000045.1:0-27766 GCA_964411655.1 uncultured Fibrobacter sp. | reverse complement strand
CTCCACTACAATCAATCTGTAAGCGACCTGTTTAAATTCTGAGACTTTTTTTGCAGCAAATCAGCTATAAATTCCAAATCACAAATCTTAAATTCCAAACAAATTCCAAGTTCCAAAACCCAAAGCCCTAAACAGGAATAAGAATTTGCAAGATAAATGAAAAATTTCAGATTGTTTATCCTAAATTCCGCAGTTGAGGTGGATGCAGATGCATAAGATATTGAGATGATAAGACTTGAACGCAACTGCGGATTTTAGGTTTATTATCTACTGTCCTTGTTTGAGATTTGGTTAATTGCATCAGGATTTGTTTGGATTTGGTGCTTCTGTTTTGGAATTTATTTAGGATTCTGTAACTATCGGGAATGGCTGAGTAGTTACCTTTTTTCATTTATTGCTCAAAAAATTTCGCAGTGTTATTATTTAAAACGAAAGAAGCTTTCCAGAAAGCATTTTCTTATCAGAACCCTACTCCCGAAAATCCTTTTAAGGGCATAAAAACTGTAATGAACTGTAAATTCCTGTTTCTAATTAATCTGCTTTCAGTATTATGCACAGTCGCGGTTGCGCAAGGCCCTTTCTTTGAAGTAACCTTCATTGAAGGCTCTGCCAAAGTGCAACGCCATCAGAAACGGGAATGGGATCCGATCGCTACCGGTACCAAAATATATGATAACGATCTGGTGGAAACTCAGTTTCAGACAAAATTATTACTCGGATTCGGTGATAATAACCTGATTATAGTCGGTTCTAACTCCAAATTACTTTTTAACATCGTACCCCAAAGGGATGAGCGGGGGATTATAACCAATGTTAATTTGACCCTGTTTGCTGGTGGTGTTTTCGCTAAAGCAATTTCCAACTGCCATCTCAGTTTTTATTCGGCAAATGCAGTTGGAGAGATGGACAGCGGAGCAGTTTCCATGGTAACCGATACTAAAAACGGTGAAACTGGTTTTCAGGTACTTGGTGGATTAGTGCAGGTTCGAAATATCGCCCAAAGTAAAAGCATCCCTTTACGGTCTGGTTTAACTACCATGATCCTTCCTAACAGAGAACCTACAGCCCCACTTTATCTTACTCACCGCCATATAGCTGTTCTGAAGCACTATTTTGGTGAAGATTACATAACCAATGAATTGAATGCCTCCGGTATCGAGCCTACAGAAGAAAGCTCTGCCAGCAGACTGGCCTTATCTCAAAATCTTTCCGCAGCTTTTTTCGACAGCAGTGATTACGGAATGCACAAATCGACTTTCAGTCCGGATAAAGTTTACGGAAGCATCATGCGTGATCAGACATTTTTCCTTTTCTATAAACCAATAATCAGGCCACAGAAGGTAACCTCAAATAAAGGATTCCTCAAACTTTACTCCTCTTTAGGAATCTTTTCCGGAGGGGTAAAAGGTGGTTTCTCTCTGTCGCCATCGATTCACCTCCCTGCTCTAAATGCCGCATTAGATTTTACAATCAGTCAAAACAGCTCCTCCAGAATGAATCCCGGTTTCTCTTCTGCTTCTGGAATACTGAACAAAATCCAGCATTTACAACTGAGCAAATTATCCGATTCCACTTTTATTCACCTGGGCAAAATAGAAAACTATTCTTTAGGATACGGACTGATTGTGGACAATTTCAGTAACCAGGATCCAAACAGAATATTTAATTCACCAGGAATCAGCAGTCAGATCAACATAGCAGATGCTCTGAATTTCAAGGCATTTCTGGGTAACCTGACAAACCCCTACTATGGTGGTTTTTATATCAGTATCTTTCCTTCTGTCTACACTTTTGGACTGGGATACTATTTTGATTCCAACCTCTACAAAGAAAAATACAGCCCGGATGATTTCCGCTATGAGATAATGGAAAAAGCAGAAAATTCCGCTACGGATCAGTATCTCAAACCATCAAATTCACACATCTATGAACTTGATCTGGAAACCGAAATTATCTCTTCCTACGATCTTAAAATGAGCATGCTTTTTGAATTTGCCCAGAAAATCCAGAATGGAAATGATGGTATCGTTGCCAGAATACCAACCATTCTCTGGGATATCGAAAATATGCGTTTCGCTGCATCGCTGGTTATAGAAACCAAAAGACTGCTCAGCAGTCATTTTAGCCCCTTTTATCTGAGTAATCGCTACAGGGTAAAGAAGAATCAAAGCGGATTATCCAATGATACAGTTTACTCACAGAATAATTATCTATCCAGGGATCGTCAGTCTTCAGGATTTGCACTGACATTTAAAACCAATCCTACTAAAGGACTGGATTTGGATATTTACTACAAACAGGATTTTATCAGCAAAAACACGGTAAATCTTTACAATGCCAATCAGGACACGGACAGTTCTCTAAAAGTCCCCGGTGATTTCACACTGCTTCTCAAATGCAAAATAAATGACACTCTGGTCCCCTTTTTCAAATACGGGGAAATCTATTACCAGCAATATCATGGAAGGTTATTCCCTGCAGATTCCAAATTTTTCCTCTCATGGGGAATGCAGTCCGGTTTTAATATTATCACCCGTCCCCTGTTTAAATCTATTGCCTTTGAAGTGGGAGGTAGATTATTGTATATTGACCGCAACCATGATAATTCGGTAGACAGCAGGGATCTGATTTTTGAAATTTTTCTAGGAATGCAGTGGGGATTTTTATGAACATCGATCAACAGACACAAACAATCAACCATATTATTGAACAAGCTCTCATTGAAGATCTTCAACAAACCGGCGATATCACCTCTGAGGCCATTTTTTCTGATCAGGATATGGCTAACGCCGTAATTAAAAGCAAATCTTCGGGGATCCTCTCCGGTGCATATCTGCTCAATCCGATTTTCTCCAAAATCAATCAGCAGATTAAAACCGATATCCAGGCTAAAGATGGTGATCAACTGAATAAAGGTACAATCATTTGTAAGCTCTATGGACCGGTAAAAGCGATTCTGGCAGGCGAACGAACTGCCTTGAATTTTCTTCAACGTCTAAGCGGCATCGCTACTTTAACCAACCAGTATGTCCAGGCTATAAAAAACACCAAAACCAGACTTCTGGATACCAGGAAAACCACTCCAAACCTTAGGATTCTGGAAAAGAAAGCGGTCTTACATGGTGGTGGATGCAACCACCGGTTCGGACTCTTCGATATGATCCTCATTAAAGACACTCACGTTAAAAGAAGCGGTGGCGTAAGTAATGCCCTGAGAAAAGCAATTCAGTATAGAGGTGATAGAAAAGATCTTAAAATTGAAGTTGAGGTGCAGTCGGTTCCGGAATTCGAGGAAGCCCTTTCGTTTTCTCCTGACCGTATAATGCTTGATAATATGTGTGTAGAAGAAATGCAAAAATGCGTGAATCTGATTAAAGAAAGAAACGTTCCGGTAGAAACTGAAGCCAGCGGAAATATCACTCTTGCAAATATCGAATCTGTAGCAGAAACCGGAGTGGACTTTATCTCTTCAGGAGCACTCACCCATAGCGCCGCCGCACTCGATATCCATCTGGTAATAGACTGAGATATAGTACAATTTCCATGGAAAAACCGGTGAATAAATCCAGAGTTTCAATAGATATCGGAAACACCAGAACCCATATCGGAATCATAGATATGGCAGAATTAAAATGCCTCAACCGTATTGACATATCCTCAAAAGGTTCTCAGGAGCAGATTCTCCAGTGCCTAGATGAGCTTCACAGACAATGCGGTACTTCTGTTGATTCCACAGTGATAATTTCCAGTGTTATCGAATCTTCCCTGAAAAAAACGATGGCTTTATTTGAAAAAGAAAAGATAGTGGCCAAACAGGTCCATTATACCGATAAACTCCCCATAAAAATCGATTACAGTAATCCGGCCAAGCTTGGCACCGACCGAATCGCTAATGCCCTGTATGGTCATTTCCGATTTCCTGGCGAAAACATGGTGATAGTCAGTGCCGGAACCGCATTGACTGCCGATCTTTTAAGTGAAGGGAGGTTTCTGGGAGGTGTAATCCTTGCCGGACCTGCCATGCAGTTCCAAAGTCTTAATAAGGGCACTGATGCTCTTCCGGAGATAAAAGCCGAGGGTACTTGTCGACTGCCTGGCAATTCAACTGAAGAATGTATAAGAGCTGGGGTGTTATACGGTACAGCCGGTGCGCTCAACAGTATTATTAACCGATATGAAAAAATGATGCATGGAAAAATTAGTATACTTGCAACCGGAGGAGCATTACCTTTGATTGCTGATTTTTTGGATTTCCAGTATTCTGCTATTCCAGATATGACATTGACAGGGATCTCTTTATTCGCCGATTTTTTATAATAGCTGATCCGAAACCGGAGTTAAAAATCGTTCAAACTTACGGAAATAAAGCCCGGAATTTGTCGATATCTATTTACAGAAAAATAAAAGCCCCTATTAGGGACTATAGGGCTACAAATCATTAGGAGCATTGCTCAGATCGTACCATTTGCGGATAACCCAGAGCTTTTGATCCTTTTTGTCTCTCTCCAATAAAAAGACCTGCTTTTCGATAGAAATGGTATATTCGACGGTTTGAATTATCGGTCCGGTTGTACTGAGCTGTATCTGCAGCTCACCTCCAATGATCATCATCTCTATATATGCAGAATCTCCATAAGAGCGAGTTCTGGTCAGTTCTGGTGCAGAACGGAATCGGATCTCCTTGTTCTTGCCATCATCGCTGGAAAAAAGTTTCCGATGACTCTCCACCTCTTCTGCTTTTGTCCAATAATAGAATTTAGATCCGGTGGTAAAACTTAACATCGTATCTACACCTTCAAAAGCGTAGTCATACTTTGCCTGATAGCTGGAAATGAAAGTGGGTGCTACATAAAATTGGAATGAGTCACTTAAAAGCTCCTCATAGAGATCAATCCGCTTTGATTCATATGCTTCGATAAGCTGCTTAAGCACCCCTTCAGGGGTAGAACGGGGATTGAATGTCTTGTCAGGTTTCCCGGTTGGCGGCAAAAAGGGATTCTCACAGGAATTAAACACCCCCATCAGAAGTAAAGTAATAGAACAGAGAAAAAATCTCATTAATCCGTTCCTATGGGTGCAAAAAAAGATGGCCTCCCGACTCTGTCAGGTATATCTGCCCAGAAGCATATTTTCCAGGCAGGCTTTCCTTTCAATATAAAATCCGATGAACCATACTCGGTTATACTGCTGTCACTATTTTTTTGCTTATAAGTTATCTGGTATCTGACTTTATTTATGAACAGAGAATCACCAACATCTTTATGATCTGCAGTAGAACCACTCCAAGTCACAGAAAAGTCATACTTCTGTTCCAGAAGATTACGGAAATTGTTGACTAACTGGTTTTTGTTAAATTTACGCTCCAGCCCCGTATTAAAGTCTATATATATCATATTTATATCAAAAATCTCAACCGGATTGGTGCTGATAAAATGTTCTCCCAGACTGCTCAGGATGCCATCGAAATTGTACGGGTCGACAGTCTTCCCCTGCGGTTCCTCAAAATCATCACGTGGAGAGAATATACCGCACGCTGAAAAAACCAGCAATATTGATAATATTAACAGTCTTAACTTCATAATTAAAAAGCTACATCTAATTTCAAGAACAGATCCCATCTGTTTCCTGCTTGCATAAGGTAATTGTTTCTGGAAAATATAATATGGCCGATTTTTCCCTCGATCCTTAAAAAGTCTAAATGAAGACTTAATTTCAAAGTTGGTTCTATCGTATAACCTTTTCTGTTATCCTTTATGTAAGAGCCGGTTCTGCTATCAAAGTTTCTCTGAATAATATCACGGAAAGTAACTCCGGCATTGGCTGACCAGTTCTCAAAAAGAAGCCTGGTGTATAACAATACTGCATAGTCATCGGTTTTACTGTCTATAGCATAAAAGCTATTGAACTGAACCTCTGTGGAATCAAAATAATCGCTTCCATACCAGTGCCCACGATCATTATACTTCTGAATCCATGAAGTGGCCAATTCAATGTTTTTATGCATCAGCCAACTTGCACTTAAAGTGGAAGAGAGCCTTCGGGAGTAAGGTGGCAGATTGGAAGCATACTTGAATTTATAATCGGTTACTTCAGCATCGATAAAAAACTTTTCATCAATCCTGAAACGCTCTCTGGTAAAAGAAACGTTTAAACCGGTCCGGTAGTCCTCAACAATTTTACTATACTGACTGTTTCTTTTTCTGAAATAATACAGATAAGTTTTTGCATATTCTCCATAGATTTCTGAACTGATTCCGGCGATACTGTCGATTCGCAGTCCCCAGTGATGTCTTGTTCTGATATAGTCGCTCTCGTTCTCATTCAGACTGTCGCTGTATTTTCTTGAGTCCTTGAATGCATGCAGTTCATATTCAACAGCAATATTCTTTGGAAAATTTATTCTTAACAAATGATCGGAAGTTGCCAGGTCGGACCAATGATCATTATACCCTTTCAGATCATTACTTACTTCGGATTTATCCCTGAAGTAATGATCCTCATAATCCCAGGTGAGCTCCAGTCCGCCCTGATAATCAAAAAAGTAACGGTCGGTCGTTGCCAGCTGCATATTAACTGTGTGTGAAGATTTTTTAATATCTATGAGATTCTCGGAACTGGGGTATTCGGTTGTGCTTAAGCGAAAACTGTAAAAGGCAGCAGGTACTATTCCCAATCGTCTCTCCATTGCCTTTAATCCTGCAGCTCCCTGAAAAGAATGGTTTATTCTCCACGGAGTCTCTTCATAAAGAAACTCAATGTCCTTTCCATTTAACAGAGTATCCGCTCCGTAAATGAAGAGGGAGTCACCGGTCTGGAATTGATGTTGAAAAAGTAGATGCCCCATTGCCAGTCCGGATCCGGCACCTTCTATTGTCTTTCCAAAGAGTTTTAGATTGACAAAAAGAGGTAAGTTGGCGATCCCCCGCAAAGAGTCTCCAATCTCGGCTCCGCCATAAACTCCTGCATCAGCATTATAGCTTTTCAATGACTTCGAAGAAAGCCCTCCTGGCAATCGGTCATTTGAAGCAGCGACAACTCCAGCCTCGATCTTCACCGGAATCTGAAATGGTTTTATTCTTAAATAGGGACCTGAATTAAGGTTTGAACGCAGTATGGATCCTTCCAGGCGACGCTTATAGCTAATCTTTGGTTCATAGTCAAATCCAAAATCACTGTTTAAAAAAGACAAGTTTCCCCATCCAACACTTCCGGTCAGATCAATATATTGCTGATAGGTGTTATCATCGTAAAGCAGAAGTGAATGTTCGTACATCTGCCGCAGCTCAGTATTATCCTTACATTTCAGATAATCCAGATGGAAACTGTTGCGAAGCTCTTTGTAATAGGAAAATTCATTGGATATATTCAGGTGTGAGTCATCCGGTTCTGTCTGAGTGCTGTCCGGAGCAATAAACATCTCCGGCCATTGATTGCTTTGTGCAAAAAGATGCTGCATGAAGAAAATCAAACAGATTAACTGAATATGAATTCTTCTTATCTTAGTTTGAACAAACTCAGCCATTCGTTTACACCCAGATCTTCTGGTCGGGAAAGAGGATCAAGTCCAAGCTGCAGCAGATCTTTCTTTACTTTTTCCTTTGTCGATTGATCATGCCCCAGCACTTTTGACAGTTGTTTTCGCCTCTGGGAAAAACCCTTACTCACATAAGAGAAAAACGATTCCCAGTATGATGGCTCCAGCTTTCGGTCAATCTCCTTGTCTATTATTATCTGGAAAACGGATGATTCCACATTCGGTCTGGGAAAAAATGCTCCCGGTGGTACATGAAACAGTATGCGGGGAGTACCAAAAAAAGAACAGAAAATGCTGAGAAAACCATTGGTTTTACTATGCGGTGCAGAAACGATTCTCTCTGCAACCTCTCTTTGCACCATAAAGGTACAGGAACGAATATTGTTTCCCAGCAGAAGCGTCTTTTTAATAATCATTGCCCCTATGGAGTATGGAAGATTCCCTACCACATGAAGAGGAAAGCCGACAGAGGAAAAATCAAACTTCAGTACATCCGCATAATGAATAGTGTAAGCACCATCCCCCAGTTTCACCTTCAACTGGTCTATAGCCTCCGGATCAACTTCTACCAGATGAAAATCAGGAAAACGTTCCTTCAGATATATGCTTAGAGCTCCTTTCCCGGGACCTATTTCCAGCACATTTTCTTCATCAGTTTTCTCAGGTACTGCCTCGGCAATTCTGCGGGCAAAAGATGGGGCAGTCAGAAAATGTTGCCCCAAATACTTTTTTGGTCTCATAAATCCATATTTCCAAAGATATTCATTAAATCTGGCATAACTCCAGCCCCCGGTATTAAATTAGTTATAAAAACAACTATAGCATATATTTTTCATGCAGGAGATGGCATTGAATTACAAATTTATCACTTTTGTCTTTATTGCCGGAATTGCCCTGAACGGCTGTCAGCAAAAAAAAGCTGCCCAGACCCCTCCCCCACCAGCAGAGATAAAAAAAGAGATTAAAGCAAGCCCTTTTATACCACCAGCAGATTCTACCATCACAGCAGAACAGATGAAAGCCTGGGTCAGATCCAATGAATTTCTGGATTCCCTGACTGAATTATATTCAGACTCCTTCAAAGTCAGCGACCCGGTCAAACGAATGCACTACCAGGATGTTTTTTCCTCAGCACAAGACAAAATCTGTGTCCTTAATGGACTCTCCGGCGGATTCAAAGAATATAAATGGATTATGAATAATATAGGTAACCCTAAAAACAGAGCGGTTGTGGAAGCAGCAGGTGTAGCTGTTCACTAAAAATTAATCGGTGAAATAGCTAATATATGTAAATGTATTATCAGGAAACCCTGGATCAGGGATACCAGCGGAAAATATTACCCGTATCAGGAATGGTTTTAGTTATCAGATTGCTGACTCGGGTCAGTTCATCTAAAATTGCTCCATCAACATCACCATCGAGCGATTTTACATTTAACTGTACCTGAGAGCTGTTGCGTGCACCAACAAGTACAGTAGACACTCCCTGCCTGGATAAAACCCAGCGTATGGCCAGATCAAGAAGAGATCTGCTGGATTGTTCCGCAATATTTTTGAGATTCTCAACCCCTTCATAAACAAAAGGCCAAAGATCCTTCTCAAATAAAACAGTGTATTTCCGATGATCCCCTGAAGCAAACTCGATCTCTTTACCAAACTTTCCAGTAAGAATTCCCTGAGCAATAGAACTGTAAGTTACAATGGAAATTCCATTTTGAATACAGAAAGGAATGATATTGTTTTCAGGCCATCTCCAAAGAAGATTGTAACAGAACTGATGAGCATCGATTTTTCCAATATGCAAGAGTCTTTCCATCTGCTCTATCGAAAAGTTACTGACCCCAATGCCTCTTATCAGACCCTTTTCTCTTGCTCTGATTAACCCCTCCATCATGCCCTCCAGATCGGCATTTTTTTTGGGCCAATGGATATAGAATAAATCGATGTAATCGGTTTTAAGCCTTTTAAGTGAGGATACTATCGATGCTTCCACCCTGTCTTTTGGGGTAAACATCATTTTGGAGGCTATAAAAACTTTCTCCCTGACACCTTTAAGTGCACGGCCCAAAAGTTCCTCAGAATGCCCTTTTCCATACACCTGAGCCGTGTCAAAGTGGGTAATCCCTTTTTCATAACCGGCTTTTATCGCATCAAGAGAATCATTGTCACTCTGTGTACCCCAATCACTACCCCCGAAAACCCAGCATCCCAATCCCAATACTGAAGATTTTTTGGGTACAGATCCAATACTGATGGATTGCATTTGTGCTTCTGAATCATTTTGTTTCAATTGTAGACCCCTCTTATTCAAAGGAATCAGCCTCGAATCGGGTATTCCTCAGTTCGGTGCCGCTAATTCCCTGAAAGATGAAATGTATAATCTATTGTGGGTACTTTCTCTTTATTGTTATGTCTGGGAAATTCCCATCTGCTTAAGCTTTGCATCAACAACTGACTAACCCGGCCTGAAGTACCAGATTTGATCCGGGATTCTATTACTTTACCATCTGCAGAGATACCAAAAGAGACAGTCAGACTTTCCGGAATCGAAAAAAGCATTTGAGAATGTAAAATGTCATCTACTATCAACGGATCGTAATAATGGCTGATCCACTGTCGCATCGTTTCTTTATTAAATTCTATCGGCTCAAGACGCTTTAGTTGTGCACAGATTGCATCTCTTGCATAGGATTGCAGATTATAACCCGGAGCACAACCTTTTATAATGAGCTTATCAACCAGATCGATCATGCCATCGGGGAAAAACTGCACAAGATTACCAGTATAACTGCTAAAGCTGCGATCATTACATATCAGCCCATCGGGACTTTTTCCCATCGACCAAAGCTCATCGACCTGGCTGGCTCCATAACAGGTATCGGTTCCAATAATAAAGGTCTGGCGGAAAATCCTCACATCACAGGCATAACCGCTTTTTTCGGACCTTTTCCCATGAGGAATAAGATAACCATTACGGGCCAGATACATGGAGAGAGTATCTTCAGATGGGAATGTAACAGCCCAGTTTATCACCTGCCAGATAATTCCGTTATCTCGGATCTCCAGATGATCGGATTTTCTGACAGTACCATTCTGGTTCTTAAATTCACTTACCCAGAACCCTGCAACTAACTTTCTGATACTATCCTGCTGAGCTTCGCTCATCTGAACTATTTTCTGCTTGGTAATATCAGCATCCACATTAATAAAGCTGGCAATTTGGGCTGGAAGTCCATGCCGACTAAATTGCCTGACCATATAAAAACCACAGATAAGAATTGCTAATAATGCTACACTTCTTATAAAAGATGATCTTGTGGAACTTTTTCCTGAAATATGCATCCTTTACTCCTGTAATTACCCGGTAGAACTGACCTGAATAAAATAACGACCTGCAGATAAACCATTACACCGCAACTGGTTAAAATTTTCAATTAAAAATAGTAATGCCACAATCAAAAAGGTAATCATTCTCACTACCAGTCTCCAGCATCATTTGTAATCAATTGCGAATTTGTTTATTTTTTAAAACTTCAAAATCATTATGGTTTTGGGGGTAATAAGTTTTTAGTTTCAATATGGAAAGTGTGATCATCAATGGAAGAAGCAGTTCGGCAGATATTGAAATTCATAGGTGAAGATCCCGAAAGAGAAGGCTTGCAGGATACTCCAAAACGAGTCTGCAGTGCTTATAAACACCTCATGCAAGGGTATACTCAGAACCCCGATGAGATAATAAAAAAAGCCATATTTCATGAGGAATGCAACCACATGATAATTGTGCGGGATATCGAAGTTTACAGTATGTGTGAACATCATATGCTGCCCTTTTTTGGCAAATGTCATATAGGCTATATAGCACAGGACCGAATATACGGAGTAAGCAAACTTGCAAGGCTGGTTGACTGCTTCGCAAGAAGGCTTCAGATCCAGGAACGACTCACTCAGCAGATAGCTGCTTGCATAAAAGAACCTATCAATGCAGAGGGAGTGGGAGTGGTAATCGAAGCTCAGCATCTTTGTATGATGATGAGAGGAGTGTCAAAGCAGAACTCAAAGATGATCACTTCGGCAATGTTAGGGAGATTCAGAACAGAAAGCGATACTCGTAACGAATTTCTCAGATTAATCGGAATGGAACGAACCTGAAAAGATTTTAAACATCAACGCTGACTGGCAATTTTTGAAGCACTTCACCAAGAAGTCGTTTATTGAGGTTTTTCAGCCAGTGGGACATATCCTCGGTAGACTCTATTGCTTCAATATGAGAGATGCTTTCAGCGGCTTCAGCGAAACTGATATTGGCAATCAACTCCTTGATCAGAGGAATGCTGCGTGGAATCACACTGAATCTGCGTAACCCCAGGCCAACAAGCAATACTGTGTGCAGGGGATTTCCTGCCATTTCTCCGCAGATCGAAAGAGGCATTCCATTGTCATTGGCACATTTTATGGCATTCTGAATAATTCGTAAAAAGGCAGGTTCTATAGGATTATACAGATAGTTAACTTTAGCATTATTACGGTCCGCAGCACTGAGATACTGAATTAGATCGTTTGTACCAACTGAAGCGAAATCAATCTCTTTCATGAATGTTTCCATTTCCAATATGGCTAGCGGCACCTCAAAAAGAACTCCACATTTAGGCATTTTCATCCCCAAATTCATGGCAACCTGGGCAATAACAGCCTTAGCCTCCAACCACTCCTGCAAAGTTGTAACCATAGGCATCATTATTGAATAATCATGGCCAACACCTGCTTTCATGATTGCAGTTATCTGAGTCTCAAAAATATCTCTTCTTTCAAGAAATATCCGGATAGCCCTCCATCCCATAAAAGGATTAAATTCCAAAGGCATATCAAAGAATTGAGGTACTTTGTCGCCACCTATATCCATCAGACGGATAACACAGTGTTTCTGCTTTGTTTTCTCCAGGATTTTCTTATAATATTCATACTGAGCCTCCTCTGAGGGCATCTCTTTTCTGTTTGAGAGAAGGTACTCTGTACGAACCAGTCCTATCCCATCAGCGCCAAAATCATTTGCGTCATTCACATCATCTGGTAAGGAGATGTTTGCCAGGACATCGATCTGAACTCCATCAGTGGTATAAACCGGTCTTCGCCATTTGTTTTTAAGTATTTCAAAGGCTTTCTCATCGAATGCCTGTTTTTTATATCTGCTGATAACCGTAGGAACAGGACGCACATACACCACGCCTTTTTCGGCATCAACAAGGATATGATCTCCCGGTCTTATATTTTCAGCAATGTTTCGAATACCAGAGACAACCGGAATGGAATAAGAACGTGCAAGAATTGCAGCGTGAGATGTCTTTCCACCACTGGCAGTAACCACAGCCTGTATTTTGGACTTATCATAAGAGAGAATATCAGTGGGAGTAAAAGTTCTAAGGACAACCAGAACAACCGGTTCCATAAAAGTCTTGGTTCTGCCATCATCCTGATAAAGATAGGAGATCAGTTTCTCGCAGATTTCTACCATATCGCTGCTTCGTTCTTTGAAATAGGTAGTGCCGGCAGAATCAAAGCGCTTAATGAAATCGTTGGAAACCAACCGTATGGAAGTCTCCAGATCGTAGAGTTTAGTTGAAATGGTCTCTACAACCTGACCTATAAAGGCGGGGTCATCCAGAATATGTTCATAAATATTGAGTATGGAAACATCAACTGTGGAAGATCCTCCAAGATCAGTGATATATTGGCGATAGTCTTTTTTGGCCCGCTCCCTGATCTCATTAAACCGCATGATCTCATCACCCACATCCTGCCTGGAGATAGAAACGGTAGAAGTTTGCTGTACAGCTCTTCCAACAAAATAAGCAGAGCCCATCCCCCAGCCAGACACCACTGGTATGCCAGTTAGTTTTGACTCTTTTTTCATATCACTTTCCAGATTTCACGCGCATATTCCAAAGTGGCTCTGTCCGATGAAAAATAACCTGAACGTGCAATGTTCATAAGACAAGCTCTGGACCACATTTGTTTATCAGCAAATAACTGATCTATCGATTCCTGTTTCTGCACATAATCAGCAAAATCAAGCAGTACAAAATACCGGTCATTATCACGCAAAGAAGAGATCAGTGGATAGATTGTAGATCCATCTGATAATGAAGGTAATAGACTTTCCAACAATGAAAAAATGCTACTTAGGCGAGGATCACTCTGCAGATACTCCTGTGGCCGGTAATCACCAATATTATACAGCTCTTCAGAGCTTTTACCGAAAAGGGAAATATTCTCCAACCCAACCTTTTCTGCTAATTCCAGGTTGGATCCACATCTGCTGGCGATGGTATAAGTGCCGTTAAAAGCGAATTTCATATTGAATGTGCCACCAGCCTCAAATGATGCAGTTGCAATCTGCTCTGAAAGATCAGCAGAAGGGAGAATTTTTTCAGCCCAGCTCATTCCGAAATTGGGAACAAATACGATCTGCATCTGTTTGTTTATTTCAGGATCATTATTAACCAGGTTTTTTGTAACATTAATGAGATGGATGATCTGTTTTGCCAGAAAATCAGAAGGAGAAGCTTTCCCTGCAAACACATGAAGTCTTCTGTACTTTAAGGTTTCTCCTGCTTTAATCTTCAAATATCTGTAAAGAATGTACAAGACATGCAAAACCTGACGCTTATACGGGTGAATCTTACCGCTCTGAATATCAAACATAACCGAGCAGTCATCAACTGACATAGAAAATTCTTTAAGGCAGGAAGCTAAATGTTCTTTAGCCTGGGTTTTGATTTTTTGCAAAGAAAGCAGGAATCCCGGGTCATCCGCAAATTTTTCCAGCTCCGTCAGTGCCATCGGTTCTGTGATCCATCTTTGTCCAATTGCAGAACAGATCAGTTCAGATAATCTGGGATTTGCACACATTAACCAGCGACGGTGCGCTATCCCTGCAGTCTTGTTGCAGAATTTTTCCGGGAAATAGGCAGAATAAGCCGGAAACAGCCTTCGTTTTAAAATCTCAGACTGTTCCCTGGAAATTCCATTTACTGAAAATGAACCCATTACGGCCAAATTTGCCAAGCGGATCCTTTTTACTTCACCTTCTTCGATGAGAGATAAATCTCTTATAACATCTGGATCACTGCTATAATTCTGACGAACATCTTCCAGATGTATCTGGTTAATATCAAAAAGAATCTGCATGTGCCGGGGCAGGATTTGTGCCACCTTGTAAACTGGCCAAGACTCAAGGTTTTCCTTCAGGACAGCATTGCTGGTGTAGGCGAATACATTTCTGGTGATCTTCCAGGCTTGATCCCAGGAGAGATTCTCATTATCTATAAGAATTCTCATCAACTCCGGGATTGCCAAAGCACAGCGACTCCCATTTAATTGAATAACAACCTTCTTATCCAGTTCGGTAATATCTTTATTCGATATTTTGTAACGTCGTATTATATCCTGAAGTGCAGCACTGACAAAGAAAAACTGCTGTTTCATTCGCAAATCAGTTACCCTGCGTATGTCCTCTTCCGGAAAGAGCACCTTGGTGATGCGACCAAGCTGAGACTTTTCTTCACAAGCTCTGACATAATCACCATGGTTGGCATAATCTGGAAGAAACTCTTCAGAAGCACGTGCGGACCATAATCGAAGTGTATTGACTATGTTATTGCGATAACCGGGTATTGGTACATCATAGGGTATTGCATGTACCTGCTCGGATGCTTTCCATTCGTAAGGCCCCAGAGAACAGAGCGGATTTTTGGGGTAACACTCCCCCGCAAAGCCTACACTGCAGGAATATTCAGGTCTGACAATTTCCCAGGGGTGTCCCCTGTGTAGCCAATCATATGGACGTTCCACCTGAATTCCATTTTTAATATCCTGTTGAAATTGAGCATAATCATAGCGCAATCCATAGGCCATGGCAGGCACTCCTAATGTAGCCAGAGATTCCAGCGAACAGACTGCCTGGCGTCCCTTACCTGCGTACCCCAGTTCGAAATCATCTTCCTGTGCATAAAGCTCTTCTATAGAATAACCCAAAGAACGAACTGCGGTGGTAAAAGGAGACTCAATGCCCAGGTTAATCATATTATGGCGCAGATTTTTACCAAAGACATACTCCATTGAGAGGTAATACACTCTTTTAACATTTTTCTCACGGTAATGGTTTGTTGTCTTGATCCAACTATCAACCAATTCACTTCTTACTGCATAAGCCAGAGCCATATATTTGTCATATGAAGTGGCAGAAGTGTCATCTTTGGCTAGAAAATAACGCAGATAGCGGTAAAAAGCATCCTTGAGGTCGTTACTTTCCATATTTCTCCTGAAATACACTCCGAAGTGTTTCGCACTCCCGGCGAAAAACTGAATATTAAAAATTGATACATTCCGGAAAATCCTCCGGAATGGAAGAAAGCATTTAGTGTCGACAGAAATTTAAAAATAAAATAAAAAAGCCGAAATCACCCGTGCTTCGATGTAATTATACATTCATATTCAATAACAGTGCACTATAAAATATATTCCCGCTAATAATGAGTTCAAAATAGTAAGCATATAATAATGTGACACTTAAGGCTGATTTGTTGTTCCGATCAAAAATACGAACATAAAATAAATAAATCTATAAATTAGCTTGTTTTGTCCAACTGACCAATTTATTTTAGACATCTCAATAAATTCTGGAGGGGTGGCCGAGTCGGCTTAAGGCACAGGTTTGCTAAACCTGCGTAGGGGTAACCCTACCGGAGGTTCGAATCCTCTCCCCTCCGAATATTATCTCTCTTTTTAACCGCCTTTGAAATCAGTTTTTCTACCAGCACCTTACCATCCTTTCCATTTTCCAGACTGCCAAGAAACCAGTACGGAATACGTTTATAACCCCAATATGCTCCGGCAATCGCTCCGGTCATCGCGGCAATGGTATCGGTATCTCCTCCCATGGAAAGAGCAAAAGTGATGGAATCTTCAAACGAAGTCGGGTTTCGAAGAAAAGAGTAAATTGCAGCAGAAACCGCATCCAGAGCGTCAGATCCATTTCCAACCAACCTCACACTCTCATAAGCTGAAGCCTGACATTTAAGGGCCTTGGCAACATCACCCAGCTTGATCTTATAAGCACTCTCGATATCTAATTCATAAAGATGGGCAAACCAGTCCTCTGGTGGAACCTCATTTAAGGCTAACAGCACGGCATAGCCCTGTAACACTGCACCCGAAATTCCATAAGGATGGGTATGAGTCAGACTGGAGCAGAGTTTTACCTGCTCTGTAAAATCCTCCACTGATTTGATGGAGAAGAAAGCACTGATCGGTGCCACTCTCATAGCTGCGCCATCGCCAAAGCTGCCGATTCCTCCATATAGACTTCTGGCAGCACTATCAATGCACTCTCCACTTCGCCAGCGTTCAATCACCTCCAGCATCCCTCCACTGTAATGCCGCCATGGAGAGAATCTCTTGAGAAAACGCTCCTTTAAAGATTCTTGAACAATCTCCCCGTTTTCCACCATCTCTTCCAAAACAGAAATGGTCATCTGGGTGTCATCGGTATAAGTCACCGGAGGATGAGAAATGAAATAGTCAGAATCAAGAGATGGAATTAAATCCGGTCCATAACCTTCAAAGGATGCTCCCGCAGCATCACCAATCCAGGTTCCATATAACAATCCCCGGAGTTTATCCTCAGAATAGAGCAGATGTCTTTTCATTTACTTTATTTCAAAAAGCCATTTAGTTGCTGGATTTTAATTTACGATATCAATGTGGAAGAAATCTGCTGGATTTATACCAAAATTGGCAGGATCCAACGAACAGGATACCTTCCAGAACTCCCTTTCACTCTCTTTATTCCTGGAAAGATCCCTTATCTGCAGTTTATCAATCCTACGACCACCTTTATCAAACAGCATTATCAATTGGGGAGATAAAAGATGATCTCTGTTAACTTTTATAACCAGTCCCATTTCACCAGATTCCAGTTTCACAAAACTGCCTACCGGATAAATACCCATAAGCCTGGTAAAATGCTCGACCAGTTCTCTTGGATATTGCTCATCTGCACCCTGAAAGATTAACGCCAGAGCCTCCTGTGGCAGACAACCCTTTTGAGCAGGCCCTGATGTGGTCAGCCTGTCATAGACATCCGCAATAGCGCAAAGCATAGACATCTGCTGAATCTGATCACCTTTTAGACATCGAGGATAACCACCCCCATTTAAGCGTTCATGATGCTGTGCAATGACATGGAAAACCGAAGCAGGTAAGTCATCTTTATATTTCTGCAGTATCTCTAAACCGTATAATGGATGTCTTTTTATGGATTCCAACTCCTGACGGGTATGAAGTCCCTCTCTGAGTACCAGTTCCTCCGGCAATCTGACCATGCCTATATCATGCAATATTCCCGCTATTCCTGCTTCAAGTACCAAATCTTCAGAATAACCTAACACAGAGGCAAAACCAATCATTAAGACAGAGACATTTACCGAATGAGCATACACCTGTTCACTGTATTTTTTTATCTGAGTAACTCCAATAGTAACATCAGGTTGCTCTAACATCTGGCTAACCAGACTCTGTAACTGAGAGATCATTTCCTTTATGGAAAAATACTTGCCAACCTTTGCTGCCAAAGCCATCGAACGAACCGCATCGAGCGTATTTTTGCGAACAGTATCAGCCTGCTTTACCTGCTTTCTGAACTCCACATACTTTTCAAAAGAATCTACTGACTTTTCTTCGGCTCGCTCACCCTGAAAGATAACAGTAACAGCAGAAACGCCCTGTTTTCTAAGGCGTTCAATCTGATGAAACCCGGTAATAAAAGTGTTTGAGGAGAATAAAAGAACGTTATTGTTATTAAAGACATCACAAATGAACATGCCCGGGCGAAGCTCATTAATAGAGATAGTTTTCAGATGAGTACTCATAACTTCATTATAACAGAATTTCTTAGAACAATCAACTTCTTATATAAGTACTCATATTACCATTTACCCGAAATGCAATGATTGATCTTGTCGAAAAGCTGGTTTAATGCCTGCTGACGTTTTTTTCGCTGTTCCTGATTGGCCTCGAAAGCAATATAACCCATCAGTTCATCGATAGCTTCCATGGTTCCCCAAAGACTCATGCCACCTCCGCCATCGATTGCCGTAGCATCACGAACAATTTTGCGGGCCTGGGGCTCAAGGATTTCAATCTCAGAAAGTAATCTGAATTCACTTTCTGTAAGCAACAGTTCACCATACTCGGCCCCATTGGTAATAGCAGAGCCTCTGGTATGAGAGAGATTCCATGGTATCCCCTTCCAGTTCCTTATCAATCCGCTGTCAGAACATACCGGACACCACCAGCTTAGCTGCGCCGGGTTTTCCTGAAGTCTGAGCCGAATAAAGCCAGGACATGCTTTCCGCTCAGGCCTTCTTCTACACTTTATCAAGGTGTTTACCTCCATTCCAGGAGGCGCCAAAGTAGCTGCAGATACAATCGAACTAAGATACTCTGATCTCTCGGATTCACTTGATTTGCTTTTTTTAGATTCCGGTAAAGCCACTTCTCCGGTATCTCTCATGCATTGCTCCCGTTATTAAAGTCCACCAATAACAGTATCCCTACCCAAACCAGCCTTTTGAGAAATAGAAATAGCATTTGTTTGGAAGGTCCTTTAAAGCATCGGAACCGGTTATCAATATCTGAAATATGCCGATACTGAATCAGTTTCAATTAAAAAGATTAAAAATAATCTGTTGCAGAGATTTTTGGAAGAGTCAGAAAATCCTTAAATCTACTTAAACGTTATATAATTCAATTTCTTCAATGATGCACTAAGCAATTCTCGACTGTTGGCAAAATAAAGCTTCTCTATTGCTTTTTCTACTCCAAACCACATTGGTGATCTGCCCGACTCGCCCTTACCGGACTTTCTCAAATACCTGCATAGATAATAAGCCACTTTGTAAGTTTTTTCATTAAGCATAAATTCCAGATCACCTGCCTTTTCCACTATCTCCCCTTCCACTCCTGCTTCCTCCGAAAGCTCACGGACAGATGCCTGCTGCGCTGTCTCACCTGGCTCTATATGTCCTTTAGGAAAAATCCATCGTGAAGGGTTCTTTTTGGAACGTATTAAAAGAATCTTAAGCTCACCCTTGTCCTGGCGAAAAGTAACAGCTCCTGCCTGATAAACTATCTTTTCCATATTTCTTAACCAAAGAAGACTCTGAATTTCTGTATGCCTCCCTTTTAACGGTTTTTCCCCTGTTTACCAGACTCAGCATTTAAAAGAAGCAAATAGCATACCGTCAGAAAGAGAGATTACTACCAATTAACAGACACCTTAAGCACAATTTTGTGCAAGTTTCCATTTATTCCCAAGGGTCCATGTGCATCTTCGGGGAAAAAAATAGCACATGAACCCGGTGCCAATCCAAACCATGTCTCAGGTACATCAGTGAAAAACATTACATCCCTCTGAGCATCATAATCGCCATCTTTACCCATGCATCTGGAAAGTGGTCGCCAGCCAATATTATCAACCCCGGATACCGCATACTGAATATCAATATACTTTCGATGCGCCTCCAACCGTACAGCCGATACCCCTACACCCGCAGTTATGGATGCTAAGGCAAATAAACGATCTCCAATAATCTCCCTTTTTCCTGAACTGAACGCATCTGCATCAATAGATCGCAAATATTCAAAAGCAGCCAGAAAACCCGGGTGAATTCCAGTGTACTTGTCCATAGCATCTAAAGAGTCAAGTATCATGAACCAATATTCTCCTTCAAGGACAACCACAAGAGGTGCCCAACAAATTATTCCAGTGGGGCAATATATATCCTGATAACAACAGTTGCAACCTGCCCAAACCCAGTTTTACACCTTTACAAACCCTGAACCTTCTCTAATGCCTTTCTAAAAACAGCTACTACATTCTGCAACTCCGATTCTTTATTCCTGATACGCCACAAACGTATCAGCTCGGCTAAAATATTATATCCCATTCTTACTAATTCAGCTTTCGATAAAGGTATATCCATCTTCTGATTGTACTCATAACTCTTCTTAAATAACAGTAAAGCCAAAGTCCATACCGTAGCATTTGCACCAAATACCAGTTCGTCAAACTCCAGCCGATTCTGATTGTTAATGGCGCGTAAACCGGTAAGCTCCCTGTGTATTTCAACTGCACGGTTAAAGTTGTTTAATAGCACTCCGGCATCAATCTCTTTAACGGCTTCCTCCTTATTCCACAAGCCTTCCGTACCACTCACCCAGGCATAAACATTGCCAAAATGGTAAAAGCAAAGTCTCCCCAACTCCCTAAGCAGCTTATAGAGCGTTTCACCCTTATCCCCCCACTCCAATACTGATACAGCTCTGTCAAACTCATCATCAGAATAGGATTCTTTGTTCCAGCTAAGCGCAGCTCCGAGAATCATTCCATGAAACATTCCAGCAAATAGATTTATGTGCCCACAATCGCCCCAATCAGTGTTTAAAACTCCTGCAGCCTTATACTGGGATCCAAATTGAACCATTTTACGAATATTCACGCTGGCAGTCTCGATATCATAGGCGAAACGACTCCATCCCTGGGTTCCAGGACAAACGTATTGACTGACTCCTGCATCTGCAAATGCCCTGACATTCTCATCTGTGATATCGGCTCCATATCCCCAATTCAAATAAATCACATCTTTGGGCAACTGCTTGATAAGCTCGGGATGTTTGAGTATTATGTCACCCCAAAGCATAGGTGTTTTTCCATGACTCCTTACAAGTTCTATTAATCTGTTCACAAACTCCAGATACAGAATCCCGGTCCCCTCCTTTTGAACTCTCTGCAGGTTTTTCCCCTTGCCCAGATCGAAGGTCTCATCACAGCAGATATTAAAGTACCTGGATGAAAAAAGCGGAAGATACTCTTCAATCATCGTTTTTATCAGCTTATAGCTGTCATTGTTTGTGGGATCGATAGTGTAATGTGCCATCCGATCCCAAAGATTTTGCGGAATTTCTGATGACTTAATGTTCAGTTCATTGAGAGGTTCAAACCGTTTCAACCTAAGCAGTTCATACAGGTGACCAAATGAAGCCAGCGAAGGGATAAGATCAATATGAAAACTTCTGCTATAACGATCAAGCTCCAATATTTCTTCTGAAGTAAGCGGATCCCTGCCAACCCATAATTCGGGTATATTTCTGAAGGCAAAAGAATGTTCCACATATAACTGAAGCTCATTAATTTTATAATAAGCCAGCTTCTCAATGAGAGACTTAAGTGTAGCAAGTTTGGGAACCTTACCACGGGTAACATCATGATAAAACCCGCGATGACGAAAATCAGGAGAGTCGGTAATCTGCAGACAGGGTATCTCAAGTCCATTAAGTCTTATTATCTGAAGCAATGTTTGCACTGCCCAAAACAGAGCCGTTGCAGACTTGCCCTCAAGAATTATCCTGTTCTTTTCTACACATATCCTGTATTCCTCACTGGGGAACTTATCATGTAAAAGAATAATCCCATTTATATTTTCAGAATCTCCAATTCTTAAAGTAGTGTTAATCCCGGTTAAAACTTTAATCCTCTCCTTGAGAAGATTTGCAGCTCCGGACAAATCAGCAGAGCTGTCTTGAATATGAATAGACACTGCCCCACTTAGAATAAATTTATCCCCAGTCAGTATCAGTTGCTTCACCCGTGGAATCAGTTTCATTATAATCCTTCACGCCTTGTTTTTCAATTCATTCTACCCTTTAAGCGACCTGTTGCTTCAACCTTTCAGTCCAGGTATTCCAAATTTTTTAATAAAGATAATTATTGCACCTGTTTACCCTGATAGGGCTATCTATTAAAGATCAGAGATTATTTAATCAGATATAGCCATCTTGTGTCCGCAAAGTAGTCTGAAATTCAGCCTGTTTGGCAGAAGTGATTTGCAAACCTGTTAAATGGTAATGGTAACATAATCCGTGTTGGATCTTTCTAAACTTGAAAGATAAATATTATCTTCATAGGAAATGACATACACACCTGAAACAGGCAATACTGTATTTTCTGATTCCGCTACAGGTAAAAGATATTCTAACAAATGATTTATACAGAATTTTATGTTTCTCCTTTCAGGGATTACCTATGTTTAGATGTAAAAAATATCTGCTGGTTCTGATTTCTGTGCATTGTTCTTTAATCAGTCCGATAAAAGCCGCAGAATCAGTTGATCTGGATGAAGAGATCAGGCGAATAAGAAAAGAACTGGCACAGGTTACTTCTCAGCGTCAATCTGTCAAGCAGGAAGCAGCAAGTGACTCAAAAGACCATGCCTCTTACAGAACTAAATTTGAAAATCGCTTAAAAACTGCATCTGCGGAAACCGATTCAATTTTCGAGCTGATCCGGCAATACCGCCAAAGAAACGATTCTCTTTCTGCTGTAATCGCCGGTCTCAAATCATCACAAAAACAGTACGACCTGTTACAGGAGGATTTTCGTTTACGCCTGATCGCAGTTTGTGATCAGATCTCCAGGTTGGCTTCAACTATTCCTCCCATGTCCTCAAAAAGTATATCAAACCCTGCAGCTTTTCTCAAGAGTGAGCTTGTTTCCAGAAACATTGACAACATTGATGGATTACAGAGGCTCATGCAGATTCTTAACAATCATGAAGAATTGACGGGAAGTATTCAGATTTTCCAGGGTATCTCACCTGTTCCGGAAATACCCGGAACAGTATACCGCTTACGCATAGGATGTCTTTTTGAAGCAGTTGTCCAGTCAACCGGAAACAGGTACGCTCTTTGGAATGGTATGGACAGCACAGGTAAAGAAATCTGGCTTACCCGGTCTGATCCAGAGGGCGGTTCCCAGATTTTGAATGCGATAAATATCCGGGAAGGCAAAACATTGCCCTCATTTGCCAGAATACCACAGTTCGGACTTACTAAAGGAGAATAAAATGTATAAATCTTTTATTTTCCTTTTCGCTTTATCTCTTTCGTTAATAGCCGCAACCGATAAAAATCAGAAGCTCAAAGAGCAGGAACTAAAAATACTCAGAGAGCAACTGGAATCCGCCAGAGATTCTCTTCAGAATGAGATTGCAGCCAGATGGAAAATCCGTCAAACAGACATGAACCAGCGTGAAAAAGATAAGGAGGAACTTGTCCTCCAATATGAAAAAACGGAACGGTTACGCAACGAACTGGCACAGATCAAAGAAGAATGTTACTCACAGCAACGCGCCATTGAAACAGAACAGGAGAAATTATCCGAAAAGAAGGAGGCCTGGAATTATCTGGTCTCATCGATGGAAGATGCACTAAAGAGGGAATCTGATCAGCTCATACATTCTTTTCCGGTAGATATCGAACAACGCCGAATGGACCTGGAAGAGCTGCGACGTAAATTTAAAGCCGATAGAAATGTCTCAAACGCACTGAACCAATTAATATCCTATTACACTAAATACCTGGAAAAAGGAAGCAAAGCCTCTATTGACAAAACAACAATTCTGCCGGAAACTGGTGACCCGCAGGAAATTACCATTGCCCGCCTTGGAAATGTTTTCGGTTACGGAGTCAACCGGGAATCCGATTTCTTTATCATAAACCAATCCGGCAATCTTGGATCAGGCCGTTACAGCACCGAACATTTGGGTTCTCCAGCATTAAGGGAATTTCTCTCTGACGCTTTCCCCCGTTGGATTGAAATGCAGAAGATTGAAGGTCCATTGATGCTCGATATTATGCAAAACGCACAGTCTTCCATTCTGATAAAAGGTCAAAAGATAAAAAGATCTGATCAATTCAAGCAGTTTCTAAAAGCAGGTGGCCCAGTGATGTATCCACTGGGTTTTCTTGTAGTCTGGGCTTTAGCACTTATGCTCTGGAAATTGATAGTTTTCAGCCGCAAGTACACTTCCGATTCCAGAATATCAAAAAACGTGATGAACTATCTTAACAATAACGATATTGAAAAAGCAAAAAGTTATATCAGTAAGCATCATGGGGTTGTCGCCAGAGTAGTTCATACCTGCCTTGAGCACTCCAAATGGCCAAGGGCATCAGCTGAAAAAGCAGTAAAAGAGATACTGATAGAAGAACTCCCTCAGCTTAACAGTCATCTTAACACTCTGGCGGTAATCGCTGGAGCCGCACCGCTTTTAGGGTTGTTGGGAACAGTAACCGGCATGATCAATCTTTTTGAAGTGATCACCAGCTATGGAACCGGTGATCCTAAAATCCTGGCTGCCGGTATATCAGAAGCATTAATTACCACTGAAGTCGGACTTATAATCGCCATTCCTGTAATGTTAATCCATAACTTTCTGCGAAACAGAGCAGATAATATCCAGGCTGCAACAGAAAAACATGCCATGCACATCCTCAACCGATTATGGCCGGAGGATTGACCCATGAACCTAATCTGCCTGTTTCTTGCTGATTTTCAGAAAGGTGGAATCGTAATGTGGTTTATTTTCCTGGCTGCTATAGTTGCCTGGATGATAGGTGTTGAAAAACTGGTTTCGCTCAGAAGCTTCTCCTGTTCACGAAGAAAATTTCTTCGATTTGCAGATTGTCTGTACCGGAACAACGATAGCGGAATCGGAAAAACCGGTTTTGAAAATTATGATCTTCTGCTGGAACAGCTAAGAGAAAACCTGAAAAGCAGTCGATGTGGCTGTAAGAGAATTCTTCGAGAATTTCTTATCGGAACAGTCCCATACCTTAACAGACATCTTTCCACCATGTCTGTATGGATATCAATTGCACCACTTCTGGGACTCCTTGGCACAGTCATAGGTATGGTGAAAACATTCAAAGTTATAATGGTCTTTGGAATCGGCAACCCCAGTCTGACCGCCGAAGGAATCAGTGTCGCGCTTTTAACAACCCAGGCAGGATTGATATCTGCATTTCCTTCCATGTTCTTTCACAACTACCTTAGAGGAAAAAAAAACAATCTGATTTCAGATATTCTTAATGATTGCGAACAGATAATCAGCAAGGCAAACAATATGCTCACCGGATATAATTCAGAAAGTAAGGATTGAGATGTTTGATGATTTTGGCTTACTAAATAATAATAGAAACGCACCGGCTGAAATCAACATCGGGCCTCTTATTGATCTGGTCTTTATTTTACTGATCTTTTTTGTGGTTACAACCAATTTCAACCGTCAGACCGGTATTGATGTATCCAGGCCCAAGGCCCAGACTGCAACATCACAGGGCCAGAAAACGCTTTTAATAGGCATATCACGTGAAGGAACTCTTCATATTTACGGACGCCAGGTAAGTATCGATCGTCTGACTGCCCTGATAAGTGCAGAAGTTGACAAGGATCCTGCCCTGAATGTAGTAATCGTTTCCGATCAGCAGGCATCCGTAGGAACCGCTGTGCAGGTAATGGACAAATGTGCACTTGCCGGGGCTGCAAAAGTATCCATAGCTGCAGACAGGGAATAATTCATGTTGAGATTTCTTCTGAAATCCTCTTTTTTTATTCTAAGACTGCTCATAGTTGTTGCCATAAATTTTATCCTGTTTCTATTGATTCCACTGACTCACCGACTTTCTGAAAAAATAATAAATAAAGATAACGCTTCTTTAAGAGAACCAGCTATTATCGCCGAATACATAAAGCCTCCCGAAAAGAAGGAAAAAAGAGAGTTCAAACCCAGAATCCGTCAGATTAAAGCATCAACATCAAATCAATTTTCTCAAAGTCCGATAAATCTCAAGTTTATTCCGGATTTAGCTGCGCAAAGAAGTGAAGGAGATGGTGTTGCGATGTCTTCGAACGAACTGGATGCAGTGGTTTTTGAGGAAGGAGAAGTTGACCAGGATGCTCAACCGGTCAACAGGACCCCGATTCCTTATCCTCAAATAGCAAGAGAACTGGGTATCGAAGGAGATCTGGTTCTAATTCTGCTGATAGATACCGATGGTAAAGTCAATTCAGTTGAGGTACTCAGTTCACCGGATCAACTGATATCCAGAAAAGCTACAGAAATTATACTTTCCAGCTGGAAGTTCAAACCTGCCCTTAACCAGGGAATTCCGGTTAAACAAAAGGTAAAACAGAAAATCTCGTTCAGATTAAACTCCTGACTGCCTGGATTTCATTATGTGCAAATATTCATTCTGGAAGTTCTTCATTTTCTTTCTGACTCTTGAGGCATCATCCGGAATTATCGAACAGGCTAACGATTTATATGATAAAGGGAAACTGTATGAAGCAATTGCGTTATACAAAAAAGCATCTCTTTCAGGGGAGAATCGGGCAATCTGCTATTTCAATCTTGGAAACGCATATTTTCAGCTTGATAGCATTCCCCAGAGTATAGTTTACTACCAGGCGACGGTATCTTTGGCTCCGGATTTTTTTAGAGGGCATCTGAATCTGGCTATCTCTTATTACACGCTCGATGATTGGGGCAGATGTGTTGCTTCCGTAAAAAGATCACTGGAAATTGAACCTGATAACGAAAAGGCACTTCTTTTACTGGGTACCTGTTATCGCAAACTCAAGGCGAACTCCGAAGCAGTCATCATTTTCGAACAGCTTATTCGCCTTAATCCACAGAAAGATGAACCTTACATAGCTTTAGCTGAAATTTATAAAGAATTACTGGACAACGATGAGGCTTTAAAATGGCTGTCAAGGTGCCCGGAATCAGAAAAAAATGAATATTATATTAATCTTCTGAAGGCAGAGATCTGTGAAGCTGCCCAGGACCGTGAAAAAGCACTTCTCTATTTGACCACTGCATTTAACAGCAACAGAAATGACAAATGGCTGCTTTACCGAATAGTTTCTTTGTACCTTGATATGGGCAATGATCTTGTAGCTCTGCAGCAGGCTGCCAGTGGTCTCAAACAGTATCCGGATTTTGCAGAACTTGCAGTTCTTGCCGGGGAAATCAGTTTTAAAAATCAGAAATATGATGAAGCAAAGCATTTCTTTACCATCGCCAAGATGAACGGAAACGCATCAGGTGAAAGAGGACTTCAGAATCTCCGTGAAATTGATTTCGACACTCAGTAAACAAACTTACATTTTCAACTTTTTATAATTTGACCCTGCATAAAAGTGTTTGGATCAAAAGCCCCCTCTCCTTAAATCCAGCAGATCAGATCCGTATTATCTAATACCACTTTTAATGTCATCCACCCGATAGAAGATTTTTTTTACAACTTCCACCGTCTATTTGTATTGCCGTTGAA
>CAYPMS010000044.1:0-27961 GCA_964411655.1 uncultured Fibrobacter sp. | reverse complement strand
AGATTTTCTCGAAATAGAAGAAAGAGAATAGAAGTTAATCACAAATTATTATTAAGATAAAAAAGGGAGTCGTCCATGGTATAAAAATAACGTCATTCTGGCTTGCTCGGGAATAAAACTGATAACAGATAATCAGGAGCACGAGACAGAAACGGATAAACAGCAGGCAAGGCCACAATCAAACATAAAGCACTGAGTACAGAGAATTAAGGTCGCACTGTGGCTATTAGCCAACCCGTTAGGCAACATTATAAAGAATATTACAAAATTAACGAAATGCAATAATGAAAAAACAAAAAATATTTGGATTACAGAGAAATGTATTTTTTGCTGGATTGACCAGCTTTTTTACTGATACATCTACAAAAATGATATATAGTGTAATGCCTCTATTCCTACTGTCGATTGGAGCATCAAAGACATCAATTTCTTTAATTGAGGGGATTGCGGAAAGCACGGCATCATTATTTAAAGCTTTTTCGGGATATTGGAGTGATAAGATTGGTAAAAACAAACCATTTATGTTAATTGGTTACGGGATTACCGCGATATTAACCCCGCTTTATGCTTTAGTTAGATTTCCAATTCAAGTTTTGTTTTTGAGGTTTTTTGAAAGGATTGGAAAAGGATTAAGAGCTGCACCAAGAGACAGTCTTATCAGTGGATCAGTCTCTAAAAATGAAACAGGTAAAAATTTTGGATTTCATAAAGCAATGGATAATAGTGGTGCAATAATTGGACCTTTAACCGCATTTTTGTTATTATACTTTTTCCCGTTAAACTATACCAACATTTTCCTTATTGCTACTATCCCGGCAATATTGGGTGTTGTTTTAATTGCAATTTTCATTAAAGAAGCAAAAGCAGATAAAAAAGAAAAAAATAATAAATTTCATTTTAATCAGTTACCTAAAAAGTTTTATTTCTTCCTGTTTATTGTGTTTGTTTTTACCCTTGGTAATTCAGCAGACGCCTTATTACTTGTCAAAACTGCTGAAACTGGAATCAATAAATCACACGTTCCTTTTGTTTATATGATTTTTAATACTGTTTCCGTATTTCTGGCTATACCTGTCGGCAAGATATCTGACAAAAAAGGTCGGGAAATATTGATTATTCTTGGATTTCTTGTTTATTCAATCGTTTATTATCTTTTCGGCAGATTTAATAGTCTGAATGTTTTTATATTTCTTTTTGGTTTATATGGATTATATAGTGCATTGGTTGACGGAAGCCAAAAAGCCCTGATATCAGATATTGTAAGTAAAGATTTGAAAGGGACAGGTTATGGGCTATATCATGCTATACTTGGAATTACACTTCTTCCAGCGAGTTTAATTGCTGGTTTATTATATGATAAGGTTAATTCAAATGCCCCATTTTTTTTTGGTTCCTTCATGGCTCTGATAGCTTCAATTTTGATGATAATATTTGTAATAATTGACGTAAAAAATAAAAGAAAAAATAACATTGCCAAACAAGCGGTATAAAGCATTTGTGTTTAGGAGCTAATGCAAAGTTTCTGCCCCATATAAAAGTTTGGTATTGCCTGATTAGAAAGTAACCCGCAATCACCAACGATTTCATACCGCCAACCGTTGGTGTCAAAAAACAAAAGAGAGAGTGTAAATAACCTTGAGCATTTTCGTGTTATTAGTGAATAGAGGAATAGTGCAGTTTCTTTTCAGGGAGTTTCCAACCATTGCGGGCTTTGAGCCACTCAACAGAACGATTTAGTTTATGCAAAAACATTTTTGCATCTTTATTAACCCGTATTTCCATAAGAGGTTACAACGATCCCGCTTTCCCAGGCTTTCGATTCCTTGCGCTGTTTATCCATGAATATGCCATGAAGTCCAGCAGCACGGCTGCACGTGCATCAGATACGAATACTTTACGGTGGTCTGCCGTTTATGGGTAACGATCTTCGCCTCAACAAAGAGCAGATTCAATAAATAATGCAGGGTAGTTAAATGCGTGTGTTGCTCAAGCGATTACTGCATGATGAGGAAAAACAATATATCGGTGTAAACTTCAATGAATTCCTGGAAGAAGGAATAAGGGAAGAGGTGGAAAAAAATCCGGTCAAAAAGGTATTGCTTTTCAGATTAAAAATGAGATCAGTTTATTCAGACAGTTAGTGCCTCAAGAGAAAAATCAATCAACACCAAGCCCCCAGGTTTAAATGCTTTGCATTAGGATCTTGGATAAGTCATTATGCCAATCAACGCATACTAAAGATTGCCTTGGCGCGTAAGCGTAGGGCCAGGTTGGATGGATTGTTTGACATTACACAAGCGATGGTTCCCCATTTTCAAATTCCAAATGCAAAGTCTGGGATAAAAGCATTCTTTCTGATAAGCACAGTCAAGCACGCGGATTTTGTTTCCGATCTAACTAAACAGGAAAGGGAAAGCCTGTGTGCAGCCAGAAGGTTAATAAAGATATAGAAAGGAGACGTACATTTTTGACAGATAGCATGATGGCTGTGCTCAAATTATGGATAGCATTCCTATATAACTTTATCTACTGTAGTGGAGGTCTTGTATGAGTATGAACATCAATGCTGTTGGGCGTCTTGACCCAACTGCGCTTTTTAAAAGCCTTTATAAAAAGGTCGACAGCAGCGGCGATGGCAGTATCGATAAAACCGAATTCGAAAACGCCATTTCAAGTATGGCCAGTGATCAGACTGCTGATAGCCAGTCGACCGATGAAATGTTTTCAAAGCTGGATACAGACAGTAATGGGACGGTAAGTGAAGACGAAATGATGGCCGCGCTCAAGACTATGGGTGAGCAAAGGCGCGCCAATATGCCACCTCCCCCACAGGCAGGCCAAAACGGAACGGGGCCGGATTTCCAGAAAATGTCGCAGGACTTGCTTTCGAGTCTTGATACCAGCGGAGATAATGGCATTGACAAATCAGAATTTTCTGCCGGGGTATCTGCACTTTCGGGAACTGATAGTACAGATTCTACGAACTCTGAGGCAATGTTCACAAAACTGGACACAAACGGCGACGGCAGTATTGATCAATCCGAGCTATCAGCCGGATTACAAAACATGCGTCCTCCAAAGCCGCCTCATCAAGGCGACGGCGCTTCCTCAAATGTCAGTTCCTCAACGGATGACGCAATTGATAGTTCCGTAGCGGATATCCAAGGCAGGCTTTTCTCTGATCTCGTCGATTCGCTTAAATCTTCAAGCGGTAGCAGCGACGATCAAATTTCATCGATGTTTAGCGATCTCATAAGCAATTTGCAGTACGGTTCGGGCTACAGTAACAAAGGTAGTTTAAGCTATAGCTTGAGCTCTACCCAAAGCTTAATGAGCATGCTTGCATGATGTGCGCGCAAAAAAACAGGACAGGGACGTCCTGAGCTTTTTCATGGAAATACGTGCAGCTTCGAGTTTTTCCCGCCGGCATAATTACTTGAAACTGCCGAATAAGCACACTCAAGCACGGTTGAAAGCATGCCGATTTTAATGATAACAAGAAAATCACTGGCGCTCTATAAAGAACTGTTTTCCCTACTATGTGATGAAGTGGATGCTGAAGACAATTGATCCCCAAAGCAGGCTGGTAGCGCTAAACTTTTCTAAATTTTAACTGGAGGTTATTCATGTCTATCAGTGGTATCGGAAGCTCAACCAGTTTCGATCCGACACAGATGGCTCAAAAATTCTTTAAGAAAGCTGACACCAACAGCGATGGTAGCATCGACAAGTCAGAACTCAAAACAATGCTGTCTAACGGGCCGGGTGGTAACAAAAACACTCAGGATATCGATAAAATATTTGCTGAAGTCGATTCAAACAGCGATGGAAAAATTGACGAGACTGAAAACACAAATCAAATGGAAAAAATGGCTGCAAAGGGTGGTGCGCAGTTTGGTGGAGCTGGAGGTGCACCTCCAACTGGCGGTGACAGCGTATCAAAAACGGGAGCCTCTGGCGGGTCATCCTCTTCAAATCAAACCAAAGTTTATGACCCAGCGGACACCAATAAGGATGGAACGGTTTCTTTCCAGGAACAAATGCAATACGATCTGAAGCATTCTGAAGAGGCGAAGAACAATTCATCAGCCAATCACCCGAATTCTACAACATACAATAAACATGGAAATTTGGATAATGGTACGTTCGGAACGCAAAGCAACTTCAGCTTGAATGCATAAAACCAAAGGATAATAACAAGGCTGTTCTCAAAAAATTGTATGAAAAAGGTTAGTACATGGCGGAGCGACTGATAGGCACTATCGGTCAGCTGCCATTACAAACCGGACGATAATGTCACCTTACGTTCTTTTTGCAAGATTACCAGCTTCACTTGTTTCAAGCTCATGTTCAATAGACCCCAGCCGCCTATTGACAATCACAAATCACTTTGAAACACATTAAAAATGTGCAGCTTTGTTGTCAAATATATCCTGAATAATATTTCAGGAAAACAGGCATACAGAAAAATTCAGAATTGAATAATCACCATTCCAATCGTAATACAACTAAAAGCCATCCTGCAGTTATTTTTAAAAAGCATCTTTCCTCGGGAACTAAATTTACCATTGTTCGTCTAATTGGATAAAATGGAAGAATACCCCCAATATCATGCAAAACAATGTTTTAAACACAGTTGAAAGGATTTCGTCATGAAAAAATGCAGATTAATTCTTACTTATATTCTGATGGGAGGTACAATGGCCTTCTCTCAACCTGGTGCCGAAAGGTCATTTTCAGGAGCTATGCATGGGATGCCCTCGGGCGGTCCTCTTATGAAAATGCGAAATACAATAGAAAACCCAGCACCAATGATGAGGGATATCACAGAACTTCAGAATATGATGAATGAAATCAACATTGACAAGGCTGTTTCTGTAAAGATCGTTACCATTGCGCGAGCATTCCTTAAATCCATGGATGAACGTATTCTCAAAATCCAGAAAGAAGAACTTTCTATAAAGGAAGAACTGCTGAAAGCTAAACCTGATCTCCAGGCAATACAAAATGCAATAGCCCGGAAGACGCAGATTCTTGGAGATATTGAATTTGCACAAATCAAACGTGATCTCGAAATTAAGTCGTTATTGACTGCAGACGAATATGATCGTTGGAAATCAGCTATGATGCAGAAAATGGTGATGCCCATGTTCATGGATAAAATGAATCAGAATCAGAACCAACCCGGTAAGCCACCTGCCGCAAATTAGGAAGGCGGATGGAGGATCTGGTACAGCATTGTGACCTCCTTTTTCAAAACGGAATTGCCATCGGTGAATTCCCGAATAACGGTTCATTTGAAAGAAAGCAGGTATTTTGGAAATCCAGTCTGAAACTATAACAGCCCCGGATTTTCGCGTGGAAATGACCAGATATCATCAATCACTTGTTGGTGTAGCATTTCGTATTACGGGCGACATCGAAACTGCGCTGGACATTGTCCAGGACAGCTATACATCAATTCTGCAGGCACCTGGCAATTTCAAAGGGGCGTCGTCCTTAAAAACATATCTATACCGGATTGTAATAAATAAAAGTATCGATAGCAGACGAAGGCGTTTTCGCTGGTTTGGCATACTCGAAAAAATTACACATGAAACAGCGTATCAACATCAGGCCGATGCAGATGAAAATTCGGATAAAAACGAATTTCTCCGTAAAACACTTGACAAAATACCTGATTCATTCAGAATTCCATTTCTTCTTGCCGAAGCCGATGGAATGAGCTATGAAGAAATAGCAGACTCGCTGAACGTGGCTATCAATACTGTTCGCACAAGGATATATCGATGCAAAGAAAAAGTACGAAAAGAGCTTAACAAGGCAGGCTATTTATGATCAACCGATGCACTCACTTTAGAAAACTGATAAGTCGATACGTCGACAACGACCTCGACGAGGCGAATAGGCAAATTGTCGAAAGCCATGTCGCATCATGCTCGAAATGCCACAAAATTCTGACCGATTATGTGGCAATCAGGAAACTTGTTTCCGAATGCTATGCGGTTGTATCGGAAGAAAATCGCCATACCGTGCATGACAGGGTTGCGAATGCTCTGCATTTTCCAATGTGGAATGCAGGAGTGAAGCTGGCTGCATCAATCATTCTTGCGATTACAATCTTTGCAGGTATCATCATCTATTCTTCCTCCAGGCGCAATCAATCTTTGCCTTTGATTCTGGGGCGCGAAAGTCAGTCTCTTTTAAACACTCCCCTTTGCGCGACTATGTATTACGAGGAAATTGCAGGGAATGTTATACACTCTCAATATACAAACATCAAAGCAGACACAGTTTTTTCTCATATACATTTAACAGACAACGTGAATAATAACTTCTATTATGAAAGCCCTCTATTTTATGATAAATCTTTTATTAAACAAAAATATGAAGAAATAACAAACATTGCCTTTGCTCAATAGGAGATACGTAAATGTATAAAAAGCTGTTTTCGATTTTCATCATTCTTCCATTAATGATGATATGTGGCTGTAATTCACAAGTACTTGAAAGCACCTGGAAAACTTCCGAAATTGTTATCGACGGCAATCCCGTTGAATGGAAGCAAACAATTCATTATCCTGAAGATAGCCGATTTGGGATTGGGGTCTCCAATGACGACAAATTTCTATACCTTTGTTTATCTTCGCGGGATCAGCAGACATCCAGGCAGATAATGACCATGGGTTTCACCGTATGGTTTGAAAGTAAATCTCATCGAGGTAAGAATTTCGGTCTTCATTTTCCGCTTGGCATGATGAAGGCAGACCGGCCACCAGTAATGCATGAAAAGCAGGGGCAAGATCCGGAACAGATGAAAGAATTCATGGATGCGGCGATGCAGGAAATGGAAATTATCGGGCCGGAAAAGAATAACTCCCGAACAGTAAAATCGATAGTAGCAGAATCCTATGGAATTGTAGCGCGAATTCTGCCTTCCGAAGGGAATCTTGATTACGAACTGAAAATACCACTGAATCAGGATTCACTTTGCATATTTGCTATAAACACCGGCAACGATTCGCTGATTAAACTTACCCTTGAAACCACAAAGCCGGAGTTTGCGAAAACGGGCGGGCCATCTGGACATGGTGGCAGAATGCCATCTGGTCGTGGTGGAAGCGGAATGGGACCGGGCAGCGGAATGCCTCCAGGCGGTGGTATGGGACCTGGCGGTCCTCCCAGAGGAGGTGCGCATTCTATGCCGGAACAGTTTAAAATTGAACTATCAGTCAAATTGGCAAGAAATCACAATTAAGAAATGGTGTGAGCCTAATATAGACTCGCATTTCGGGGTGCTATGGATTTATCAAAATGCAATTTTGGTGAAACAAAACGGCGCAGATACGACGATGCTTTTAAACGGGAAGTGGTCAAACAGTTAATTAAGAGCGGTAAATCTATTAGTGCAGTCTCCTTATCCTTAGGCATAGATCGCACGAACCTTCAGAAATGGAAGCTAAAATACGGTGATGAGTTTGAACCTCCTAAAAATAAATGTGGAAAAAGAAAGGATTCGAATGATTTAGCTTCTTTGAAAAAAGACGTAGAGACAATGAAAGAAACAATAAACCAACTCAGAAATATTGTTAAAAAATTATTGGAATGCAAATACATCGGTGATGAAAAACAGGCCAATAAATACTGCCACGGTTTGTTCGAATCTATTGACCAAAGGGAAGAATGACCTTTTTTTATTGATTTTATTTGAGCACATACAATTTCCCTCACTTTTCCACACCCAAGGTGATAGTTAAATCAATTGTTTGATTAGCAATCCATATCCAGACTCGTAAACAAATCCAGGCTTGATACTGTTGATAGAATGGCAGTTCCTGTGCTTGCCGGAGCTTTTGCCATAAACCCGGATTTTGCAACAGGCCATTTTTCATGATTTAAGAAACTGTATTTTCAAGGAGCTATAAAGGAGGCGCGCCCGGTACATATATAACCCGATCACCAACGTATCGCACTCTTCCCATGCTTCTTCAAAAAATCATTTGCTTTACTGAAATGACGGTTTCCCAGAAATCCCCGATGAGCTGACAATAAAGAGGGGGGGGTGGTGATTGCCTTTTTTCTGAGCCTAACTGCCCCGGAGCATAAAAACCAGGTGCTCTTTTTCGGTTGCCAGGATTCGAATCACTTCATCGGTAAACTTTTCCCATCTTTTTTCTGATGAGAACCTGCTTGCTGCGCCCTGACTGTAAGAGTCGCATTAAGAAGCATTACTCACTGTTTTGCCCACCGTTAAAGATTTCCGCTCTCAGGAACAGGAACTTGTAACCAATGAAGGCGGATGAGGAATACCATCGGTGACTGAAAAGCATAATCGATGCGCCTGACTTTCACCATGGCAGGAATCCTGACCAATGATAACCACTTTCACCTTATCAAAAGGACACAGGTTAAAGGCATCAAAAATCATTTGTTCAGGAGGATACACTATTGCGGAAGCATATTCTGAATCGACAAACTCTGTCAATTTTTTGAAATACTCCGATTCGAATTCAGATTTCAGTCTTTTTTTCCAGGATGATTCAATGTTTGTATTCATGGGAGGGAAAAATACTTATTTAAACCAAGATCAAAAATAGATATTTCAATTAACGATTTATCTGACTTGACTAGTCAAGTTTGGAGGTGTTCCGAGGTGAATCGCGGACAGCTTAATTGATTTTCTAATACATTTTTCAAAGCTCCTGAGAAGTGAGCTGCAACAAGGAAAATCTCATTATTGCTTTGGCAGATATAGAAAAACTCACGAACCTGGTCTTTAATACCCCAAGTCTGAAAATACTTTTGGATCTTGGACCGGTTGAAGCCTCTCATGCATCGGTCAGCAATATTTATATGAACTCTTTTTAGAAATATTCATTTCAAAAGACAAGGATATCACTGGGGGGAATAAGTTTCCCCCCCCCGGTTTTAGTGCAGATCTTTGTGAACAGATCAGGCGTTTTTTATAATCGCAGCCCATTCAGGAGGAAGCCATTGCTGCCAAAGGCTGCTTTTCTCTTTCAGAATATCAACTTTCAGGCAATGAAAAATGGTTTTGAGAAGAGTTTGTGCCTGATCATTTCTTATATCAAACTGATCACTGATATTATTGATAAATTGTTCCAGTGAGATAGAAGAGACATATACCTGGTGCCCTCTAAGTTTCTCATAATCGAGAGGCTCGGGAAGATCAGCCGTAAACTTTGTGGCATGCTCTTCTTTCATCCTGCTGGCATACTGCCCCAGCACCGATTTAATCATGGCATCTGCCCTGTTTTCATCTGTAACAAAATCCAGTGCTGTAATTTTCTGAATAAGTATCTGATAATCCATAAATCACCTTTAAAGTTAAATTTGAAGTCAGGCTCCTCACCTTTTATCTTCAGAAAAAGCAAACAACGATCCGTCATAAAATTGAAAATGGTACTAATCTTGCGTTTTGAATCTGTGTACTATCTTTGCCAAATAAAAGGAGGTACAGTTATAAAAGAAAAGCCATTTGTACTCTGTGATGAAACCTGGTCTGAAAAAGCTGCAGGTTTTTTGAGCAATGGTCTTGTTGCCGGAGTCCTGGAAACTATTGCCATCACCCTCTCTAAACAGATAGAGATGGAAAAAATTGGACGCCAAAGTAGCAAAAATCGGTAATTTTAGGCAGTTACGAATGCCAATTAAATCCCCCTAAGCAATTCATAATAATCAATTAATAAAATTACAAACAAAAAAGGAATCGGAAAAAGAAAAGGAGCCTGGTTTTTAAAAAATAGATTTCGTTGTAACTTCTGCTCCTGGTTGGAATTTCGAACATTGTTATTTGGAATTTGTCTGAAATTTAAGATTTGAAATTTCAAATTTATTTTAGATATCTTTGTCCCCATTGCCTTATGGTTTTAACGATAGAGGCTACACCGTTTGCCCTGGAAGGAGATAAATTGGTATTCAAACCTATCTGTTTTAAAAAATAAAAATCAGCATTCATTATTTCATCAGGACTTCTATTATCAATCACTCTGAGTAGAAGTGCAAGAATACCTCTGATTATCAATGAATCACTGTCCATCATGAAACTTAGCTTTCCGGAACTCATCTTAGCACAAATCCATACCTGTGATTGACACCCCCGCAAAGCGCAATGATCGGTTTTCATATTCGGATCGATACCGGCATGATTTCTGCCCAGCATCGAAAGATATTCATACTTTTCCAGCCAGTCATCGAGTCCGGAAAACTCGCTTATTATCCAATCCTGCTCTTCATCGATTGTCATTTGCTTTTCTTTCGGTTTCGGAGAGTATAGCACCATTCTTCACAATAAACTGCTTCAGCGGTCGATGGGTTCTCACCATATCAGTCTGCTGCAAAGGAGAATTAACGTAGTATCTGAATCGCTCTTTTGACACCTTTCACCAGAACATCAATCTCTTCCAAAGTGTTATATAATGCAAAGCTGATCCTGATGGTTCCATCTATTCCGAAATGTTTCATTACCGGTTGTGCACAATGAGTACCAGAACGAACCGCTATAGCCATTTTATCCAGAATCGAAGCAGCATCGAAAGAAGAAACATTGTTAATATTAAAGGAAAGTAACCCGGATTTAGAAGCAGATCCGGCGTAAAGGATTACTTCATCAATATTACCCAGAGCATCTGCAGTGTATTGCAGTATTTGCTTTTCGTGGGAGTGGATCGCATTTAAACCGATTTCATTCATGTAATCGATGGCAGCAGCCATGCTTATTGCACCCGCAATGTTCTGAGTCCCTGCTTCGAATCTGAACGGGAGTTCCGCAAAAGAAGTAGTGTCAAAATCTACCGACGAGACCATTCCACCACCATATTTCACAGGGGGCATCTGTTCAAGCCATTTCTGCTTCCCGTAAAGTACACCTGTTCCCATTTCTGCATACATTTTATGTCCGGAGAAAACGAAAAAGTCACAGTCCAGTATTTCGACATCGATGGGCAGATGGGAAATCGATTGCGCTCCATCCAATAGTACAGGAATATTGTTAGCATGTGCCCGAACTATTATCTCCTTTACCGGATTAATAACACCTGTCACATTAGACACATGAGTAACCGCAATCAGCTTTGTTTTTTCAGTAAACATGGACTCCAGGGATTTGATACGTAAAACTCCCTCTTCGTCAAAGGGAATCACCTTCAATGATGCACTTAAATCTTTACAGACCATCTGCCATGGAACAAGATTCGAATGATGCTCCATCTCGGTGATGATAATCTCATCCCCTTTTTTCAGGTAAAATTTGCTTAACGATTGCGCCACCAGGTTGATCGATGAAGTAGTCCCTGAGGTGAATATGATCTCCTGTGAATTCGCTGCTCCGATAAATTTTCTGACAGTTTCTCTGGCTGATTCGTAAAGTTCGCTGCTCTTTTCGGCCAGGAAATGTTTTGCCCGATGGGAATTACTGTTGGTTTGATAATAGTATGAGATCACCCTGTCCATCACCTGGCGAGGCTTTTGAGTAGTAGCCGCATTATCCAGATAGACAAGTGGCTTGCCGTAAATTCTGGTTTGAAGTATGGGAAAGTCTTCTCTTATCTTCTGAGCATCCAAAGGTGCTTTCATGAAACCTCTTTTGTTAACTGAAATAAAGAAAACCAGTTGGAACTGTCGGTCCTGTGTTTATCGATCCTCAGCCCTGCAGCTTCGATGTCATGAGTGATTAATTCAAGAGTAAACTTAAATGAACTCTCGGTATGTATTGTCTCCATCTGTTCTATGAGAATCTGGGATCCAATGCAGGGGATCGACACTGTCATTTCTTTCTGCGCCTTCAGATACATCTCTATACAGCACAAATCCCGGTTGAAATGTGCATGATGCTCAAAAAGAAGGGGATTGAAATTGGAGCCAATTATGGAATTTACTACGTTCAGTATATTGCGGTTAAAGCTGGCAGTGATATTGTTGCGGTCATTGTAAGCTTTTTCCAAAACATTTATCTCTTTTATCATATCCACCCCAAGCACAAAAAGATCGCCGCAATCCATCTGACTGCTTACACTTCTGAGAAGTTCAACACGTTCCATTGAATTAAAGTTTCCGATTGTGCTGCCAAAAAAACAAAACAAGCGTCTTCTGTTATGTGGGAGGCTGAAAAAATCACCAGAAAAATCTGCTGCAATACAATGGACCCTGATTCCAGGATAATTTACAACCAGCTCTTCGGCGGATTCTTTCAATGACAGAGGGCTTATATCCACCGGAAGATAGCAGATGGAATGGAGGTTTTTTACGTCTACTGCATCCAGAATAATGGATATTTTGGAGCAATCACCGCTGCCAAGTTCTATTATATCCAGATCATGAAGGAAATCTTTACTGGATTGGGCAAATTCTCTTATCAATCCCGATTCTATCTGTGACAGATAATATTCGGGAAGACGGGTGATCTGTCTAAAGAGCATTGAACCGACTGAATCATACAGAAAAATGCTGGATATTGTTCTGGGGATTGTAAGAAGATCCTCAATAATTTTTCTGACAGTCTCCTTCGGATCGCTGAGCCGAAGAAAATTGCTGAAAGCAATGCGCGGGTTAGAGGAAAAAGGTGTTTTATTTATATTCATAAAAGATTGCCTACTTTCAGGAGAGTGGTTTTAATGGAATGCCTGTTTCGAAGGGATTGTTATTATCACTACTCCACTCAAACCATCCTCCATCATAAACTGAGATATCGGACCAACCCATGAGCCATGCATTTATAAAGGCCTCGCTGGCCCGCCATCCGGTTCCACAGTAAAAGGAGTTATGGATGCTTGGAAGGATTCCGGATGTAGCCCACAAGGATTCAATTTCGTGGTATTCTCTGGTGGTGTGGTCAAGATTGCGGTAGTTTTCCATGTGATAGGCATCTGTACCGCATTCTGCAAATACTGCGCCAGGTATGCGGCCTTTCTTTTGGATATAATTATATCCGCTGGTTTCTCCGATGTATTCGTTCCAGCTTCGTACACAGACCAGGTTTTTATCTTTCGATTTTAAAATCTGCTTAGCCTCAGAGATGTCCACCGCAAATTCAGGGTGATAAGGGATCGGGACTCCGAAATCTCTGACCGGTTTGGGATATGCAGGTTCGGTGGTAATTTCGTAACCTGCATCGGTCCAGGATTGCATTCCACCATTGAGCAGCCGTACATCTTTTACCCCTGCGTATAGCATGATAAAGGCAGATCTCATGGCGGCCAACTGTCCCGCACTGCTTCCTGGAAAAGGATCATCTTTTTCCGAATAAACAGATTTACCATAAAGTATTACAGTGGTATCGGCGGTAATACCTGCCGATTCCAAAGCATTTTTCAGCTCAGAAGGGCTTCGGCGGTTCCAGGTGTGGGTAGATTCCAACTGATTGGTGTCCATGGCAATAGCACCCGGGATATGACCACTGTCATAGATGTTATGGTCACGGTAAAAAGCATGAACTAAGACATAACAGGGAGCATCGAACTGCGGAGCTGTGCCGGTGTTTAAAAGCTGATCGAGCCAGGCGGCTGATACCAGCTGACGGTACCTGGGCAGATGGTCCATAGGAAACTGAGGGTTGGTGCACCATTCATTAACAAAATCGTGGTATAAGAAGAGCTTTTGGTATCCAATCCTGAGAAAATGATCTGCAACCATTTCCGATTCATCTTTATTGTAACCGTAAATAATGAGTTCGTGTTCTTTTTCGATTCCCTTTGATTGCAGGATATCGGGCCAGTCTATATAACGGATCCATTTGAAAGGCAGGCTTTTTGCGGATTGAATATGCCCGCCTCTTTGCTCTCCCTTCAGACACCAGCCATTGTAAGCTTCTGCAGAGCGGATATCGATCAGTTTAACTGCGGGACTGAAAAGTTTTTGATATACCTCAGATGTTTGGAGCTGCTTTATTTTATGTTGCATAATGTTTTGCTATAGTACAGGGTTTAGCAAGCGAAGCATGGGTTAATTATGGGACCGGCAACCGGAGAAACGGGTGGTCGTCCATTAAATATCATGGCAAAGAAGAGGCCATCGTGATTGGTAGAGACGGACGGGAAATTCAGTTTCAAATGAAGTTATGAAAGACATTTATACGACTAGTTAAGTGCAGAATCAATGAGTTTAAGAAAATATTTTTTAAAGAGGGAGCGGAAAATGGGAAATTTTGATATAACCGTTTCTTCTGAAACCGCGGAGCTTTTTAATTCTGAACACTCTACCAATTAAATTCTGATTCTCTTTCTGAATTAGATTCTTACCTTATTCTACAGTTACTACCAATGCATCTGACCAGGGGGACAGGATAAGCGAATCTTTACTGCAACGGGCTTGTGCCCGAAGGTAGGCGATTCCACATTTAGCCCAGAAAATAGTTGCGCTGTGATTGGGGGGCAGCAACCAGTCAGTTGAATCGGAAGCGGTTTCACCCTGGTATGACACTACATAACGGATAAGAATCTGGTGCCCGTTGGAGCAACTGTTATTGATATCGGAAATATAAGAGCAGGGGGTGGATTGGCTCACCAGTGATTTTCCCGATGGTGTCGATGGCTTTGGGATAAGATGTTTTTTGTGGGTTTCAAAAGAAAAGGTGTCCGAAAAAGGTGATAAAGCTTTAGGGAATTTTCTGGAGCGATATTGGCATTGTATCAGATATCGGCTTTCCTTTTGAAAGGATACTTCTATGGAAGGTATTGTATACCAGTCTGTAAAGAATTTTGAAGAATCGGTTTCCTGAATCACTAATAAACGATACTCCAAAATATCGTCCGGTATTGGTGACCTTGAGGATGGGATTGTTACGACGTATACTCCCACTTCTGCCTCTGAAGGCAACCCCTGAATTATTGATGGCTTTTCCAGATTGAAGTCCAGATATGGATTTTTAATAGTTATAGATTTGCGACTGGATGAAGATGATAAATAACCGTAAACCGATTTGGAAAAAACACTATAGGTAATGGTGATCAGGCTGTCTTTGAGCATAGGGAAATTGTATACCATATCTTCCCCAGGGTTATTGTTTTTAGGAAGTATGCAAAGCTGTACAGAAGTATCAGCGGCGATGGAACGATATATAATAAGAGAATCAACCCACCACAGTTTTTGCACTGAGGTAAAGATAGAAATCGACAGGCTTTCGGGTAAATAGAGAAGAGAGCATGATGGAGTTGGTGGCACAACCGGTTTCCTGACTGCAACAGAGCAGCATGGTCCCCATTGACCACTGTTATTATTGTAATCGACTGTACAGATCTGATATATACGGTTTTTGGAACTGATCGTGTCTGATGGGTTCTCCCAATCATAAACGGTATCAACAAAAGAGGTATCTTTTATGAATTTGGTAAGTCCATCCTGAGGATAGTTGTCTTTTTGGGGATCGATGATATGAACATAATAACCTTGCATGTTGTTTTGTGTGTTCTCCTCAAATTTATTCCAGTTAAGAGAAACTGTTCCCAGAAAGGTATCGGTTTCTGCCTGGAGACCGGTGGGTACCGGAATTGTGATTGGGGAAGCATAATCACGGTTTAAAATAACTGGGCCTGCTGTGTCAACCAGATCGGCAAGCACACTTACTGTGCTTTTGCAACTGATATATCCGAGCCGCTCAAAAAAGATATCGTAATTTCCTGCTGGGAGATGGCAGAAGGTGACAGTTCCAGAACTGTCGGTTTTACCAAAAAATGTTGTTTTTGGAATATAGACTTCGATTCCCTGATGGGATGTGCGATCTTTAAAATTGGCGATTGCGTAAATACAACCAGTATGTTTAAGTGTGTCTGTGCGAACCGGAAATGGGTGTCTATAATCCAAATTGAAAATTAAGCAAGCCATAGAATAACTGGTCCCCTGCAGGGTATAGCGGCCAGGGGGAATCTGATGGAACTGGTATTTTCCGAACTGATCTGTGGTTGTGCTGAAAGTTTTCTTTTTCTCCTCGTCTATAAGCCACACTGAGGCGTCCGTTACAGGTGCTCCATCTTCACTTACCAGATATCCGGTTATTTCAGTACCGCCACCATCATTAACAACCAGCTCTGTATTTTCTGAACAGAAAAGAAGCCAAAGAGAAATTATTCCGATAAGAGCTGACAGCGTTTTTCTAATCACTTTTTATCTTCCGGTAATTTGGTAAGCGGAAAAAACTGTATGCTCAAAGAATAGATACGATCTTCCGGATTACTGTCATTACTGACAATATTAAGTATCTCCTTGCAGAATTCCTGAATTTTTTTCTCCAGTATTTTGTAAGCAGGGGCAGATATACTGACAATTAAATTTTTGAATATTCTTGTTTCCGGATCCACCTGATCAATGATCTGAAGAGCATGTTTCATGTTCTGACACAGGGTCAGATAGGCAGCGGGAGTTTTGTTTATGCAACGAATGTTCTGTGAAGACTTTCTGTAGCAGCCTTTTGAGTCTTTTTTGATAAAGCCTAATGATTCAAGTATTTCTATGGCCTTAGCAACCTGTTGCTCTGTTATTTTAGGTAAAAAACAATCCGCCAGTTTTTCACGTTCCTTTGAATCAAGGTTTTTAAATCCTTTATAAAAATGAAGAAATTCTCTGATAGCTGAAAGTTCCCAGGTGGAGAGGTACTGATATTCACAAATCTCCAGAAAACGGGCTTCAGATGTTTTATGAGATTTATAGCGAAGCAGCTCTTCATAAAAGCGGATCCGTTCTGACTCTTTTACCGCTTGATTGTAACCTACCAGTGCAAGGAAAAAAGAGGTCTCGTTAGAATCCATTTTTAAAAAATTGGCGAATTTCCGGGCCATAGCAGGGCTCATGTTTTTTTTTGCATCGATCACTACTTCTTTGAAATAGCTGGGTGATGCAGTTCCGATACGACGGAGAATCTCCCGCATCGACAGATTTTTATTGCCTCTGCGAAGTTCTGCAAAAGTTGCTTTAAGAAACTCTCGGTAATTGGTGTAGTCGTATAAATTCATAAATATGAAAATCTGAAGTACAGAATCAGTAGCATTTTTCAGATAATAATATAGTAAAGTTTAGAAAGAAAAGTTACTGATTATCTTCCTTTTTGCATAAAAAATGTACTCCAAAGTGTACAGAAATGCTAATGATAAAATTGACAAAGACTTTTTCCTTGAGTATGTTATCTGACAGTTGGTAATAACACCTCAAAAATATGGAGAAGCCTATGCATACACATCTGCCTTTTCTATTATTAGCTCTGTTTTTTTCGATATCCTTTGCGGATGAACTTATCGATGATTTTGAACGTGGAGAATCAAAAAATCTGCGAGGTGGTTACTGGTATTATTTCAGTGATGTCAAAGATGGGGGGAACTCGGAAATATTAAATGCTGAGATGCTTTCTCTGGGTAATTATTCTGCACCTAAGCCTGTGAAAGAGGGGAGTGATTCGGGGTATTGTATAAAACTGGAGTATCAGTTGGGAGATGAAAAACCCAAAATAGAGTATGATGAAACAGAACATTGCAACTTTACCGCTATAGGTACTGATATTGCGAAACCAGGCAGTATATCTGATATCAATCATGCTTATGGAATCAGCTTCAGAGCGCGAAGTGAAGATTCGGTAGTTGTTTTTTTTGAATTAGTTACCAGTAACATTTATGATTACGGCTACTATCGTAAATATTTCTGGATAACCGATTCATGGCAGACTTATAGAGTCGACTTTAACGACACAAATCAATTTATGTTACCTGATAACTTTGCCTACAATCCTGAAGACCATCAATTAATGCTGACAAAAGTGCAAAAAATGAATTGGCAGGTAGCGGCTTGTTTTTTAGATATCGAAAGCTGGAATCTTTCAGGTGATATTAGGGAATATAACCAAGCAAGGAATGGAGCTATTTATCTGGATGATATCATACTTCTTGATAGTTCAACAGTTGGGACGGCTGTTCCTGTTAACAGGAGATTAAGAATTGAACCGGATAGGTCAAAGGTAATTGAAGATCTTCTTGGCCGTAAAGTGTTTTCAGAAAGCTTAAGAATTGCACCTGGAATATATTTAACATCTGATAAGAAAAGTATGAAGCTGTTCAATGGCAGACCTTCAAAATGGTGACCACATAAAAATTATACACTTTGGAGAAATGATGAAACATATTAAAGACACTTCAATAGTATGTCTCTTCGTTGTGTTATTGGAAGTTTCAGTATTTTCCGAGTACAACTGGAATAAAATACCTTTTCCCTCTGGGCCCTCCAGCATTGATACATTATTCAGCATACATGCTTTTAATGAAAATGAAGCAATAGCCGCAGGGAGCAATGGAGCAATTGTTTATGTAAATTATTCTGAATCGATATATTCCACTGTCAAATATGGAGATAACAGCTTTCGATGGATTTGCTTTTCTGATTCTTTAAACGGGTGGATTGTGGGAGATAATGGAACCATCTATTCAACAAATGACAGGGGTATCACCTGGGTTCAGCAATTAATAGATACAAAAAGCAATTTAAATTCAGTCGCATCTGTTGATAAGGACAATGTTTGGGTTGTCGGTGACAGTGGTATCATTTTGCATTCATCTGACGGCGGGACAAGCTGGGAGAGGCAGACAATTGAAATTGTCTCTGTTAAAAATAGCATGAGCGACTATTTCAATCTTATTGCAGTTGCTTTTAAGAACGAATCGGTCGGTATAGCTTGTGGAAAATGGAATGAAACACTTAGGCGAGTGGTATTATTGACCTGTGATGCTGGCTTGCATTGGAAGGAAATCGGGTGTACCGATCTGATAAACGTATTTGATGTAGCATTTAATGGTGAAATGGTTGTAGTGTATGTAGAAGGCTCTCCTTACGGAAATTTTGCCTTCCCTGTCGATAATGAGGACCTCTCATGTTTTCAAGAAGTTCAATTTGAAAATGTTTGTAATAGTAATGGCTATTATTCTAATAGCTGCGGTTCAGCTCACAAAGTAAATAAGTTCACAATAATCTCAAATCAAAAAATATATGCCATAGATTCAGTCGATTCAAAAACATCGTGGATTGCTGGAACAAATGGTTCAATCTACAGAACAACTGATTCGTGCAAAAATTGGATTTATGTAGCTGGTGACAAAAACTGTGCTATTGATCATTTGACAAAAATATACTTCAGGGATGGTCAATATGGGTTTATAGGTGGAGACAATGGGTTGTTGTTATTATCAGATGATAGCGGCAAAACCTGGCAGTTCACGGATATTCCTGTTAATTCATCAATTTCTATCAGAGATATCATATTTTGTGATTCATTATGTGGTGTTTTATCTGCCTGTTCTAAAACCGGTCATAATATGTCTCCCTGGTATACCATTGACGGCGGCAGAACATGGCAGCTAATTAAAGAAGGCTCACAGCAGTATTTAATAAGAAATGTTAATCAAACAGGTATTATTGGATTAAGCAGTACTGGTATGCACTATTTCTGCAAAGAAGGAAAAAACAATTGGTTAAATCAGCAAATAAACACACGGCTGTCTTTTTATGATATTTTCCCAATTACTCCTGATACACTTTTTCTGGTAGGGTCAAGTGAAGATATCTGGGAAGGAGCAATATTTAAATCAACCGATTTTGGTAAAAGCTTTGACCTTGTATCATCAGTAGATCGCTTGGATTCTAAAAACACATACTTTTATTCGATCACATTTTCAGATCAGTCTACAGGTTGGGTTGTGGGAGAAAACGGTATAATACTTAAAAGCATCGATAGCGGTTATACCTGGAAAAGACAACCTTCACCAACTGCTTATGATCTTACCAAAATCCGATTCTGCAATTCGGATTTTGGATGGATGTTTGGTCAAAACAGGATATTTCTGACTTTTGATGGCGGTGACACATGGCAGGATAAGTCCATCCTGACTTCCGCAAAAGTTAACGATGTCTTCTGTTCTGATCCGCAAAACTGCTGGGCTGTTGGCGATGATGGACTGATTTTGCACCTGAGTAACAAACTGGAAAAATTCATCGACATTACTTTCCCCGGGAAAAACGAAGCATTTGTTGTAGGCGATTCTGTTACCGTAAAATGGGAAAGCTGCGGTATCTCGCAGGTGTCTATTGCCATAAGTTACGATGGGGGTAAAAACTATACTGTTTACCGCAACGCTACAGATAATGATGGAGAGGAGACTGTCAGAATAAGCGCTAATGCCATTGCTTCTGATTCATGCAGGGTGAGAATAAGCAGTGTGGAAGGAACGGTTGCAGATGAGAGTGAGTATTTTAAAATAACCAAAAGCAGCGCAACAGTGAACCCGGGCATTTCTCTTAATAAATTTGGTTGTTATTTTAAGGGATCTTCTGTTCATTATTATTTGACCGAAGATGCTTCAATAGAAATCAGCATCTTTACAATTTCGGGAAGAGAAGTGTACAGGAATCGTATCCTCTTGAAAGGTAAGGGCCCGGTGGTTCAAAAGTTTACCTCAGGAACGCTAAAATGTGGTTGTTATCTGGCTCTGGTCAATATCGGCGGAAAGTATTTCAAAGGAAAACTGATTATTCATAGATAAAGGGCAGCTAAAGGCTGCACCGGGGAAAACGGTGCAGCTTTTAAACTTAAAAGGAAACCTTGGGAGCAGTCTTGGCTTCTGGAGCAGCTTCAAAATATGCTGCCTGAGGAAAGCTGCCTGCAAAAAAGTTGTAGGGGATCTTGCGACGGGTACCATTAAATGAATTGACTGCTTCATTGTACCTGCGACGTTCCACAGAGATGCGGTTTTCTGTTCCGGCTAGCTCATCCTGTAAAGCCAAAAAATTCTGATTCGCCTTGAGTTCAGGATATTTCTCCACCACAACCAGCAACCTGGAAAGGGCAGAAGTCAATTGATTGTTGGCATCGATCTTCTCCTGAGGTGTGTTAGCTCCTGCCACACTGGCCCTGGCTTTGGTAACCTCGGTAAGAACCTCTTTTTCGTGAGCTGCATATCCTTTAACTGTTTCAACCAGGTTCGGGATCAGATCCATTCTCCGCTGTAACTGGTTATCTACATTCGCCCAGGATTTTTTCACCTGCTCTTCAAGCTCAACCAGATGATTTCTCCATCCAATTGCTTTAGCGCCAACTATAAAAATCATTAAAACTGCTATACCAACACCAATTAGGACTTTTGTTTTACCTTTCATTCTTTTTTCTCCGTATTAGATGTCTTCTATTGTATCAATTATTTTTTTAATCGCTCTGGAATAATCAATAAACTTTGCTTTCAGTTCCGCTAAATTGCCGCCCTTTCTGAGTTTTTCTATAGCCTGAAAAGGACTCTCATAAATCGAATAAGCCGATTCTACTGCAGGGAAGAGCTCCTTTTTTGCTACAGGGATCGGAACATTTTTGAGCTTGAGAAGAGCTCTGAAAAGAGGCATGAATGCCTTCAGAGAAATATCAATGAGCTGAGCAAGATTTTTTTGGTTTTTGCAGGCAAAAGTATACTCATCAATTAGATGCAGCCATTTCCCTTTAAGCTCACGCTCCACCTGAAGTCTGAGATCATTGATTTTCGGAGACACTGAACTTAAAACATCCTCTCCTGCCAGCACCACATAATGCTCTTTCATGTCCATAAATTCCAATGGATAGGAATCGCATGAGGAAGCGATGTATTCTTTATCCATAAAAAGAGGTTTACTGAACCGTTTCTGAAAAAGCTTAATCTGAACATCTGCAGATTTGGAAATCAGTTCCAGATCCATTGAGGTCAGAACAATGAGCAGATTGATATCGGATTGAACCGGATCATAGTCACCTCCTGCAGCACTGCCATAAAGAATAATAGATACCAGGTCTGATCCATAAAGAGATATGTACTCGTGTACCGCTTTTTGTGCATATTCGATAGGGTTAAGTATAGGTTTCATAAGAATCTCTCTAAAGTTAAAAAGAGCGGGAAGAGCCCCCGCCGCCACTCATTCCTCCACCAAATCCGCCGTATCCGCCACCGCCAAAGCCACTGCCAAAACCACCCCTCCTTCTTCCGGAACCAGACATACTGGAAACCAATATCCAGAATAAAAGCGAGCGACCAAAGCGGGTACTTAAAAGAAGTACTAATGCGATAAGAATGAAAATTAATTGAACGGGGGATAGCTGGACTTCCTGTTCATAATCAGGCCGATATTGGTTTACTGGCATGGATAGTGCAATCCCTTTTTCCTTTTCAACTTCTTTTGCCAGTGCTACTGCTAAAGAGAGCATACCTCCGGAGTAATCACCTTTTTTAAAATAGGGGATGCAGTAGTTATCTAATAATCGTCCTGTCTTTGAATCATTCAGATAACCTTCAGCTCCATAACCAACCTCTATTCGGATTTTACGCTGTTCCATTGATAACAAAATGAGCACACCCTCATCTTTGCCTTCAGCTCCTATTTTCCATTTTTCATACAAAAATGATGAATATTGTTCAATCGATTCTTCACCGATAGAGGGAACTGTGGCAATGACCAATGCAAATTTGGCTTGCTGCCATAAAGACTGACTTATTCTGGTAAGCGCTGCTTCAGTGCTGCCATCAAGAACAGAAGCATAATCTGCTACCGGTCCTTGGGGTCGTGTTGGAATGTTTGCGGAAAAAGCAGGACATACTGATAAAAGCAATAGCGCAAGAAATTTTTTGAACTCTGAAAACATAAGAAAAATATAATATGATTGCCGGCTGATCTGCTATTATTTGACTATATGGCTCTGAATTAAATGTAACCTTCGGGCTGCAAGCTGATATTTTAAACATTTTTTTTAACAATCAGACTATGAAAAACGTATGTTTGCAGTGCAATTAGATGCGAATTAAAACTATCTGGTATTGAGTTTGCCTTTTTGGGCTGTTTAAAAGGATTTGGGTGGGTAAAGATCCAATATCAGCGTGTTTTTAAATAATCTCAGCGGCGGTTTTTACCAAATATCATTTTATAGCAGTTACGACCTGCCCTGCTTATCATTTCGTTGATTGGTATCCGGACAGTGTGCGGTAAAAAACGGCGGTGAAGCTATCGTTTAAAAACGGGGTAAGGCTTACATCGGTCGCCCTTGGTATAGTGAGAGTTGGAGCAGATTAAAAAAAAGGATCTTTTCCAGTTTCTTCTGGTTAGAACATATCCCATTGCTTGCTTCATAGCTTACATACTTTAAAGAGCGGTTGAAAAAGTTAAAAATGCTCAATATCTTTGGTGGCAAACAAATTTGCCCAATAAACAGTGGAGTACAAGAGATCGCAGTAGATTTTTATCAGGTAAGGAGAGTCTACCATTATGGCGGACATTTTAAAAAAGGAACAGCTTTCTGCACAGGTTTATCGTTATCGGTTATCTGCTCCCAGAATAGCCCGTAAAAGAAAAGCAGGCCAATTCGTGATTCTGAGACCAATTCAGGATAGTGAGCGAATACCTTTAACCATTGCGGATTCAGACCCGGATGCCGGATGGATAGAGATAATTTTCCAGGTAGTTGGAAAAACCACGATGATACTTTCAGAAGCCGCTGCTGGTGATTCGGTTCTGGATTTAGCCGGGCCTCTGGGTAATCCCACACATATCGAAAAATTTGGAAAAGTCCTCTGTATTGGAGGGGGAGTGGGAGTTGCTCCGCTTTATCCTATAATTAAGGCTTTGCATCAGGCAGGCAATCAGGTGGTTTCTATAATCGGGGCCCGCTCGAAGGATCTTATCATTCTTGAGCAGGAGATAAAGGGTGTATCGGATTCCGTTTATGTTACTACCGATGATGGATCCTACGGGAAGAAGGGATTTGTTTCTGATGTATTCAACGAACTCTGCGCTTCCGGGGAGAAATTTGATGCTGCATTTGTGATCGGTCCAGTTATGATGATGAAAGTGACAACTTCTCTTACCACTGCTGCAGGAATCAAAACGTATGCATCTCTTAACCCCATCATGATTGATGGTACCGGTATGTGCGGAGGATGCAGGGTGACAGTATTTAATCAGACAAAATTCGCCTGCGTAGATGGACCTGAATTTGATGCAGCAGGAATCGACTGGGATGAGCTGATCCTAAGGCTTAACAGTTATCGTATGTTTGAAACCAGGGCTCGTGAAAACCATAAATGTAGAATAGAAAGCGTGTAAAGCATGACTGTGGAGATGAAAAACCAACAACGTTTTCAGCGTACTGTGATGCGTGAACAGGACCCTGCTGAACGTGGCCGGAATTTCAGAGAAGTACCATACGGTTACTCTGAGCAGGAGGCAATTACTGAAGCTAAGCGATGTTTGCAATGTAAAAAACCGCTTTGCGTGCAGGGGTGTCCGGTAAATGTTAAAATTCCTGAATTTATCGCTCTTATTGCAGATGGCAAATTTACAGAGGCAGCTAGAAAAATTAAAGAAACCAATGCTTTACCAGCGATTTGCGGAAGGGTCTGTCCACAGGAGGAACAGTGTGAGAGCCGCTGTATCCTTGGCAAGAAAGGTGATGCAGTGGCAATTGGTAATCTGGAAAGATTTGCTGCAGATTACGAAAGAGAACATGGGAAAGTGCAGATTCCTCAGATAAAGCCTCCAAATGGGAAAAAAGTTGCCATAATTGGTTCTGGTCCTGCAGGACTTACCTGTGCTGGTGAGCTGGTCAAAGAGGGTTTCGCAGTGACCATTTTTGAAGCACTTCATGAGGCTGGTGGGGTTCTGGTGTATGGAATTCCTGAGTTCAGACTTCCCAAAGCCATCGTTAAAAGTGAGATCGAATACCTTGAAAGACTCGGTGTCACTATTGAGAAGAATTTCGTTGCCGGAAAAACTGCCACCGTTGATGATCTGTTAAACGAAGAGGGCTTTGATGCGGTGTTTGTGGGCTCAGGAGCCGGACTGCCTTCTTTCATGAATATTAAAGGTGAGAACAGTATCGGGGTTTATTCGGCAAACGAGTATCTTACCCGCAGTAATCTGATGAGGGCTTATGAGGATCAGGCTCAGACTCCGGTGATTAAAGGTAAAAGGGCGGTAACCATTGGTGGTGGAAACGTGGCTATGGATGCAGCACGAACTGCCTTACGGTTGGGCGCGGAAAAGTCAATGATCGTTTACCGTCGCAGTGAAGCTGAAATGCCGGCGAGAAAAGCAGAAATCCACCATGCAAAGCAGGAGGGGATAGAATTCAATCTGCTTTGTAATCCTCTGGAAATCTATGCAGACAAACAGGGTTTTGTCACTGGGATACGTTGCGTCCGTATGCAACTTGCTGAACCGGATGCATCCGGACGACGTCGGCCCGTTGTTGTTCCCGGAAGTGAATTCGATATCCCCTGTGATGTAGTAATCATCGCGATTGGTAACAGCCCCAATCCCCTGATTCCTTCAACTGCTCCTGATATTGAGGTTTCCAAACATGGAACTATAGTAGCTGACATTGAGAGCGGTCGAACCACCAAGAAAAGAGTCTATGCCGGTGGTGATATCGTTACCGGAGCTGCAACAGTCATTTTGGCCATGGGTGCAGGGAAAATTGCGGCCAGAAGTATTATAGAGGATTTGAGTTAATTATCAGTTATCCTTACACTCTTAATCTGTGGCAGCAAGGTAAGATAAAAAGGCTTTTTCCGGGATTTTCAGCCTATTAAAAATCCCATCCCCCTGAATCTACAATGCCTCCTAAATCCCAGAAGGGACTAAGAGGGCATTAAACTGGCTGGATTTGATTTCCGTGTCTAAAGTCCTTCTTTGAGGAATTAGAGCTTCGGTCTTCTCAGGCGGTCTTCAGATGCATTTTCTTTTTGGCTCTCTGAGACTCCCACTGTTTCTGGAAAGCATATTTTCTGAATTCTTCAATCAAAAAGATAACCATCGCAAACAGAAAAAGAATCGCCCATTCCAGTATTCCTAATCCGGTGGTATTGAAAATTTTCTGGAAATAGGGGATATAGATTAAGGCAGCAGTAAAAACCAGAGAGAATCCTATTCCCCAGAAGATTAATTTATTGCTGAATAATCCCAATTGAAAAACTGATCTGGTTTCGCTTCGTATGGTTAGAAGATTGGCAAACTGAAGCACAATAATTCCTACAAATACTATGGTTACAGCTTCCAGATGAAGAGGGTTGGTGAATGAGAGATCATCTGGCTCCAGTTGCATTCCCGGTTGCCATCCACCCCGGAAAAGAATCCAGAAATAAGCGATCAGAATGAAAATGGCATTTAATAAACCCAGCCAGGCATATCCCCGAATGAGCACACTTCTATCGATCAAACCTTTTGATTTGGGACGTGGAGGCAATTTCATTATACCTTTTTCCGGATTCTCAGTTCCCAGTGCCAGAGCAGGTAAGGTTTCGGTTCCCAAGTCGATTGCCAGAATCTGCAAAGGGGTTATGGGAACCGGAGTGCGGAAAATGGCAAATACTGCAAAGGGAACTACTTCAGGGACCAGGTGGGCAAAAATGTAGGTGATAAATTTACGGATATTATCGAAAACTGCTCTTCCTTCTTCGATTCCGGCAACTATGCTTGCGAAATTGTCATCTGAAAGGATCATGTCAGCAGCTTCTTTAGCCACATCGGTTCCTCGGATACCCATTGCAATCCCGATATCCGCTCTTTTTAGTGCTGGAGCATCATTGACACCATCACCGGTTACTGCAACGACATTACCCATACTTTTTAAAGCTTTCACGATACGGAATTTGTGCTCAGGATTAACTCTGGCAAAGACAACCTCATTTTTAAGCTCTTCGATCAAATGATCATCAGACATAGCCGCAAGGGTGGTACCGGTAATTACTTTTGCTTTGTCGGAGGTGACAATTCCCACCTGGCGGGCAATAGACAGGGCAGTTACTTCGTAGTCGCCGGTTATCATGACAACCCGGATACCTGCTTCCCGACAAAGCGAAATCGCTCCTTCAACCTCCGGTCTTGGCGGATCATACATTGCGGTGATTCCAATGAGGGTGAGATCCCGTTCAACATCCTCATTTGTTAGCTTTTTCAGATCTGTACCATCTTCAATATCTTTATAGGCCAGTGCCAGAACACGTAAACCCTCCCGTGCCATGGAATCTATGACTTTTGCAATCTCTTTTCTGTGACTCTCATTTATTGGAACAGATTGTTGATTAATCATTATTCTGGTAGACAATGACAGCATTTCTTTGGGGGAGCCTTTTACAAATGCCCGTTTTTTACCTTCCGGCAGTGCATGGATTGAACTCATCCGTTTACGTATGGACTCAAACGGAAATCGCTTCAGCAGAGGATAAGTTTCCCTTTGGGCAGAAACTGAATAATTCGCTTTACCGGCTAATACCAGCAGTGCACCTTCAGTAGGATCACCTGAAATAGACCAGAAGCTTCTGTTTGCAGAAGGAGGGAAAAGATTGGCTGTACTGCATAGAATAGAGACGTTGGCTAAAAGAGAAAAATCTGGTCTGCTGTAAAAGTCTGCAGGGACTTTGGTTTTATCGTTGCTCCAGAGAAACTCTCCAGAAGGTTCATAGCTGGCACCACTGATTTCTATCACTTTATTATCCATCCAGACTTTGCGCACACTGATCTGATTGGTAGTTAGGGTTCCGGTTTTATCTGTACAGATAACATTGGTGGAACCGAGAGTTTCAACAGATGAGAGTTTTTTTATCAGCACATTTCTTTTTGACATCCGCTGTACAGCTACCGCCAGTGACAAGGTTACGGTAGGCAGGAGTCCCTCAGGAATATTACCCAGAATAATTCCAAGTGCAAAAAGAATGGATGCTGCAATTGAAAGTTGTGCCACCCAGGCTCCGATAGCAAAAAAGACTGCGCCTAGAGCCATGGCCACTATTGCAATTATTTTGGTGAGTTTGTTTATCTCCTTTTGCAAAGGACTGAGCTCTTCCTTGACAGATTGAGTCAGGGTGGCGATTTTTCCGATTTCTGTGGACATGCCGGTGGCGATTATTACCGCAGTACCATTGCCGGAAACTACACTGGTACCGGCAAATACAAGGTTAGGCATTTCAGTCCA
>CAYPMS010000043.1:0-28703 GCA_964411655.1 uncultured Fibrobacter sp. | reverse complement strand
CCTGCAACACTCTCAATAGCTTTACCTGTACATCAAGAGGCATCTCACCTATTTCGTCCAGAAACACTGTACCACCATCGGTAACCTCAAAGAGGCCCTGTGTTCTTTTTACTGCCCCTGTAAAAGCACCCTTTTCGTAGCCGAACAGTTCAGATTCTATTAGATTGGCTGGAATGGCTCCACAGTTAATTGCTCTGAAAGGTTTATTGCAACGGGTTGAATTTTGATGAATAAACCGCGCCATCAGCTCTTTCCCGGTCCCGGTCTCTCCAAAGATAAGAACCGGTGCATTTGTGGGAGCAAAAGTTTTAGCCTGTTTTATTACTGCTTTCATGCTCTCACTCTGATAAATAAATCCAGGCACACCATTACTATTTATCTCCTGAAGACGGGCTATAGTTCTGGCCTGATTCTGACGTTCCCTTGCATTGCGCAGAATCTCCGAAAATAACGGTGCTAATGCATCGCATAAATCCTTATCCGAGTTGTCAAACGGCTTCACTCCCTTCATCCTGTCAAGATAAAGGAATCCCAGAATACTTTCACCCCAGGTAAGCTGAGTACAAATAATAGAAGAAACGGAATTGGTCTCCAGAGAATCAGCATGACTTTGTAACTCTTTCCAATCCACATCATGCATCAAAACCGCCTTCTTTTCCTTTCTGGCCCATTCGATTGCTTTTGTAGAGAACCGGTCGGCGGGAGCATTTGATGGAAAGGTAGCGATAGTTGTGTGTTTCTGAGTAACCTCATCATAGATTACAAGTCTGGAAGCATCACAACGCAATAGTCTCGCAACACTCACAACCAGCTCCCGGGAAAGATCCTGATCCCGGTTTCCAATTAAAGATGCCAATATTCTTAACACATTGTACAGGGGTTCACTCTTGTAGGACAATAAGTTCTGGTCTGCAGCCTCCCTGTATTCAAAGTTAAGATCACCTATGGTGATAACATCATTATGAAACAGCTTACAGCTGCCTTTAACCTTCTTGTTATTTACCAATAAGCGTATTCCTGGCGAGAGTTGGTGAACAGTATAAGCACCTTCTGTAAAAAGTAACTGCACAGCAAACGTATCTGCAGGCCGGATGTTTACAGGAATAGTACATTCTGAGCTGGAGCCAATAGTGATAACCCTCTCTGTTAATTGATATGTTCTGGAATCTTCTCTGCAAAAAAGATTAATACCCTTTACTGAACCACAGCTTTCCATTAATAGAGCCTTTCCTTTTCCTGTCCTTCTTCAATTTCCATAAGAATTTTGCTAAATGGCAACACCTGAAGTCGTTCGCTTTTGATGAACTCGCCATTAGTTCCGGTTATCAATACCCTGTAGGTGTCTGCAGGCAGATTGCATTGAACATGCCGTTTTCTGTTGCTGCATTGGCCAATGAGTTTTCCATCAATGTAAATCAGACAATTCATATTTTTCACCTTAAAATGAATTTCTGATGTCAAAGATGGGGTTTCTGAAGGATGATATCTGTATTGAATATCAACACTTACTGGAGAAGCAGTACCATAAGAACGTCGTAATATTTGCCGCTCAGAAAAAGTAAAATTCGCATCGGGGACATTATAGAGGTTTTGTGGTTGATTCAGAAGCAAGAGAATGATTAACGATAAAAATGCTGCTGCAGATATAATTGTTAAAATAATCAGTCTTGATCCAAGCCGCTTTTTCCCGACTTTTTCTGCAAAGGAACTTATCATCCTGAGTACGTTCGGATCATCGGGTACTTCCTGAAGAGTTTCCAGACAGAGCCGGTAAGCCTCATTATACCGTTGAAGCTCCATCAATTTACATGCTGAATCAAACAGTGTACTGTGCATATTTTTACGTATGCACTGATCGATTTCTGATGTAAAATACTCCAGACCTCTGCAATTAACCTGGCTTTTCCATATCCGGTAAGCTTCACCAGCGTTTGCAGGTCTCTTTAACGGATCAGGATCTACAAGCATCTTCAGCAGTGGATACTGTTGATCATAGCCTAAAATATTATTAAGCACTACTCCCAGAGCATAACAATCAGCCCTGAAGTAATCAACTCTTCCGTTATCCTTTTTCTCAAATATTTCAGGTGCAATATATCCTTTTGTACCCCTTACAGAATTATTTACCATGCTGCCTGCATCATTTTTTGTAGAAAAACCAAAATCAATCAGAAAAACACCTTCAGTAGCAGATATCAGTATATTTGCAGGTTTTATATCCCGATGAGCATATCCACTGGCATGGATGGCACTTACCGCTTTTAATATCCCTTCAGCTATAGACAGTCTGAGTTCATTATTCTGAAGAATGCAGGTTGTTTTTTGCAGATTCAGAGAGCGGATCCATTGCATTATGATGCAAACATTTTCTTTCCAGATAAGCAGATCGTAAACCTGAGGCAGATAGGGAAGGTTAAGCTGAGCCTGAGTCACAGCTTCCTGAAAATGACGGGTTCTGTATTTTTTCCTGGAAAACGGAATCATCTTGATAACCACCTGACGGTCAAGTTGCTTTTGACGCGCCCGGTAGACAGTACCATAAGCCCCTTTGCCAATAATAACCGGAGTATCAAATCCTGGTGGAAGTTTCATGGGACCTGTTTTCCGCTGTTCTTCTTTTCTGCAAGGTCGATCCACTGCCGCAGCTCTGCATCGGAGGAATCAAAGAGAGCTTCTGATTTCCAGATCCGAAGTGCCTCAGAATACTCTTTACGATGGAAACTGAGAATGCCCAGATTGAACAGTATATCTTTATCGGTTTTATGATAATAACTTGCTACAGTTAACAGCGATTCGGCTTTCTGGGTAAGGCCAAAAGAAGAGAACAGTACCGCACTCAGATTGAGAGCTTCTGAATTAGACGGATCATAGTCAAGTGCAAATGTAAGTGCAATGAGCGCAGACAAGGTGTCTGCTGCTGATAGCTTTTTCCTTCCGTAAGTGATCCAGGCATCCTTAAGCAGAAAATTAAGAAAATCATGATTCTCGATAGACCGCGCCGCCTGGAGCTGAACCAGTGCCTGACGCCATAAAACTGTGTCCTGGCCATTTGCATAGGACTTCTGAAGCAAAGCCTTACCCATACCAACTCGCGCATGGAAATCTCTGGGATTACGATGTAACTGCTCATTAAAAAAACCAATAGCCATATCATAATCACCAAGTTGTAGACTCTGGTAACCTCTCTTCACCGAGCTTTCACCACAGGAGATCAATAAAACAGCTCCCAATATTGCTAAAATCCGGTATCTTCTGTTCATCTCTTTTTCCTGAAATCTATAGAGTACTGCCAGTCGGTAACAAAGGCCACAGACCACTCTCTTATCTCTACAGGACATGCAGTTGGAAGATTAGTCCACAACTTGTTTAGCTGCACTGAAAAAATAATATTTCCAGCCCGCCTGAATGTATGACCCAGTGACACTGAACCCTGAAGTTCAGTATCCAATCGTCTCTTTGAGAAAGAAGAACCTACCTTTTTCCCTAATCTGATTTTTTCATTCACCACACCAGTACCGGTAATCTGATAATAACTGTTATCGACTGGATCTAATGCCATATAGGAAGTAATCTCATTTCTATCAAATTCATTCCAGCGATAAAGATCGCTGTAGATATCCACACCCAGTCTGATACCTGGTTTAATATTCCATTTTCCCCTGAGTAGAATAACTGCATTAAAAGCAGGTTCGATCCGGAAAAGACTCAAAGGCTGATACTGTGTAATTGCAGAACTTCCGTTTTTTATCTTTTCGATATAGGAATATCTGGAAATGAGATTGCCATCGACAAACCCGCTGGTATCCAGTGGATTTCTTTTTTCTGCATCGGTGTAAAACAAAGGCAGTTGGTCTGGTTTCACTTCTGATGGATCAACATACACTACAGAAGAAGGAACTGAAATATCGGGAAGAGGATCATTTCTGGTGAGAAAAAAGGAAAAGCTCAGTGATGGAGAGAAACCTACTTTCATGTTGCTGTTAAGATCCAGTATTACCGAAAGAAAACCTTGCTGGTAATCATACTCTTTACCTTTTTTAAGAGAAAGATTGTAAGCACCCACAGAAAAGAGATTATCAGTCGCCATAACATTATATACCAGTCCGTGTATCCATCTTTCCTTCCGATAACTATCGAAATTGTAGACACTTCGCAGTTCAACTCCCAGCCTTTCTGCCAGATTATCCAGTCGGAAAAAAGCGCCACCCTCAATGGAAAGAGAATCGAATGTGGATGGAACCGACATGGCGGATATATCGGTATTTTTTCTCAGTTGAAAAATAGTACCCACAGAAAAATCCGGTAATCTTGCGGGTAAATTTGCTACCTGCACATTGGCGGATAACCGGTAGAATCCAAATAGGCCATCTATTATGTTCTCTTGTGGTGACCCGGAGTGAAGCCAGTAGGATGAGTCGGATAGAAAAACCTTTTCCCGTTCACCTTTCAGATAGAAACCAGTGTTTAAAGAGGGTGTTATCCACACTTTCCCTGCAGAAGGAACCTCACCCAGTTCCTTAGAGACTTTCATTGCTGCTTCATCCGCCCCTAAAATTACATAAATGGAATAGCGTTGCCTAAGCAGCTCTTTTCGCAAAGCCCCGTTACATATTTCTAAAGCAGACCGGTTCACCGCAAGTGCACTGTCCAGATCCCCTCTTTTAACAAAGAGCTCTGCCCAAAAATAATAAAGGCTATCACGGGGCAAACCCAGCTCATAAGCCATAAAATAGGAAATTAGGGATTCTTCGTAACGCTCTATTTTTATTAAACTGTCAGCTTCTGCCAGATATCGACTCTTTTGAGTTTCAGCAGAGATCTGCTCTGCATACAGTGAAATAAGATGAGGAAATAACAGCAGAAGTAAAAAAAAAGAATTAATCCGAAACCTGATTTTCATTTTATGCCTGCAGAATCCTGGCATTATTTTCGTTTTCAGGTGGACGTTTCTGCTGTAACAACAATCTCATGAACCTCATCTTTAACAGCAAAGCAACCTCAACATACTATGGTGGCTGCAACCCATCCGTTATCGCATTTTATTAATATACAAGCCTCTATTCTTAATGATCACAGAAGTGCTTTTCTTATTTAACATACAAGATGGAAAATATCTTCCGGAAAGAGTAAACATTTTCTGATCATCTCTGCTAAAAACAGTTGCATGTTCTTTGAAATTGCGGCTGATTTTTATCGATACGGCAGGAGAGAAAGTCACGCTTTGAAGGATTTGCGAGTAGGAAGCCCCTTTGTTTTTTAAATCCAAAGTATCACCTACGGCATAAAGTTCATAACCGCCCTGGTATCTGGCGGTGAATATGATGTATTCTCCCCAACTGCCGTTAACGCTATCCAGAGAGATGAATTGAGCAAAAGCCTGCGGTGCCCATGCTCCATCAATGGTGCTGCTTTGGGAGGAATCCAGAGCCAGTATAGTACCCCAGGGATCTTCCCACTCCTGAGTGGTGGAAAGGTACATCAGAAAATGGAATTTTGTCCAGTAAAAGTCGGTTGTACCGGAATCGATCTGATGCCTGACAATAGAGAGATAGGTTTCTCCACTGGAATTGAGATCAAAGAAAACATCCTGCGAGTCTGAACTGTTAATCACATGCCAGTTTTCGGGCAGCATTATTGTGTAACCCAATTTACTATTTGTATAAGGCATCTGTGCACTACCAGAAAAGATAAGCAGAAAAAACAGCAGAATAAGAGAATGAATCCCATAATTGCAAGCATTTAAATTGTTCATTGTTTTACCCCTCCTGGTATTATAGACTGGCTGTGGTTGGTTGAAATTCTGAAAAGGAAATCAAAATGTCTTCAGATCAGTGTTTACGATTTTCTATTTCTGCTCTTTTAGCAGCGATCTTTTTTTCAATTTCGGCTCTTTTGGATTCCAGCTCAGCTTTTTTGGATTCGATACGATTTCTGATATCATCGTGGGCTTTATCCAATTGAGCTTTATGTCCCATTTTGTATTCATCAATCTTCTGCAGAGCGATTTTTATTCTGGCATCTGCTTCGTCTTTTTTCAGTCTAATAATCTCTTTTATTTTTAGCTGCAATTCCTGGGGACTCAGACTATCGGTATTGAGTGACTGGATCTCTTTTTCAAGCGCTTTAATCTTTTCTTGAGCCTCTTCTACCTTGCATTGAATCTCCTCAGGTAATCTCGACAGTTCATCAGCAACATTTTGGGCCCATTGGGAACGCATCTGCTCGATTTTATCCAGGATTTCCTGTTGAGGGTAACCGTTGTTGTTACTAACAGCAGTCCTGCTTTCCTGCGCACTGATAAGTGAACTCCATAAAAGGATTACAAATAATAGGTACTTCATAAAAAGCTCCTGGTAGAGATTATACTTCTTCCAAAATAAAAATTTCAACGCTTTTGTTTTTGACTGCAGCATGTGAAAAGCAAAAAAAATGCCCACTCTGCAAATCCATGATTTAACAGCAAATAGATTGATTGGTAAATTTAAAGATAATGCAAGTAGTAGTCATTTCACTACAATAATAATTTTCCGATGCGCAGCCATTTTATTCCCAGCATAGCTAACCGTTTGAGCCATAATTAATTATCTTATTTTTCCCTTGTGAGTCTAATTCACTACAGTTGAACGATACCACATAGCAAAAAAGGATCAGTTTCTGGCTGATCCTTTTTACCTGAGAGTTGGAAGCATTATAAAAGTGATTTATTCGCTGGCTTTTTCCTTAGCTGCTATTTCTGCTTTTTTCTCGGCGATTTTTTTCTCAATCTCAGCACGTTTTGCCTCTAGTTCAGCCTTTTTAGCTTCGATACGTGCTCTTACATTGGCATGAGCAGCTTCGATTTCTGCTTTGTGAGCACTCTTATACTCTTCAATCTTTTCCATTGCCTCTTTTATGCGGGCATCAGCATCGGCTTTTTTGTTAGCGATGAGTTCATGGATTTTGGCTCTGAGTTCTTCGGGAGAGAGGCTGTCCACTTTAATCGCTTGAATCTGTCTTCCAAGTGCATCTGCCTTTTCTTTTGCTTCTCTGCATCTTCTCTGAACATCTTCTGGAAGATTTGCCAGTTCATCATCGATTTTTTCAGACCACCCTGAACGCTCCCTCACCATGTTCTGTTCTGCTTTTTCTCTTGACGGAGAATTTGAAGGCTCCTGAGCAAAAACACTGACTGCAAAAACTGAAACTGCAACTACTGCTAACAACTTAGTCATAAGACCTCCTTTAAAAAATCTATTAATTTCACATTCTTTGGATCGATCCATTTTCTTATTCTGTGGGAAAATTAAGCAGAAACTGTGCCAAACTTGTAATCCCTTGAATTATTGGTGATTAGGATAAGAGGAAGTAATTAGCAGTATATTTGGTCTGCAGCGATTTCACTGCAGCAGTTTTTATCTGGATTAATAAACCGCCCTTCACTTACCACATAAGATATTAAATTTCAAATGATTACAATGAAACCACGATGATGTAGTCAAACCACAACAGCTCTGCAGGGTTTTATAGTGATTCGAATTGGACTCATGGAAGAAAGCGAATTTGATGGAAAAAGTTAAAGCCGGCGCCAGCCTTAAGCAAAAAATCTCATGCAGCTATTGCTGCAATCTCTTCACAAAGATCGACTCTTATATGAAGAGCATCGGCCATAATGGATAGATCATGCATAACCGGACAGGTAATGCAGGGGTAATCCTTATCAAAATTCCTGCACCTCCACATCATGCAAAAATCACCATTGTTGAGTTTGAGGTTTTTACAACCCGTTTCCCTTTTAATATCCATCAGTCCCTCCTGTATTGTCTATCTAATATGACTGCATGATACATGCCAATATGGAAGGACTTGGCAGATAAGATACAGCATCTCAATTCTTTGTCAATTCGTCTGATTTAGAAGAAGAGAACCAAAAGAAAGATTAGAGTACTTGCGAAATCGTTAGTGAAACTGTTTGCTTTTTACCCGTTCATTCTCTGGAATGGTGCTGTCAGAATCAAATACTGTAGCTTGCCATTGCCAGCCAGGATCCTTCATTTTACCTGGACAATGCTCCTTAACCATTTCCATCATTTCAGAATCAAATACAGCCTCGTAAACTGAAGTAACCACCCGAATGTGTTCCAGAGTAAGCCCTTGCACGCCACTGAGATCTGCATATTGAAGATAGGTTCCCTTAAGACGGGCATTTGTAAGATTCGCATTCTTCAGGTTTGCGTTTTTTAAAAAGGCAAATTCCAGAGAAGCCCCTCTGAGGTTGGCATTAGAAAGGTTGGCACCTCTCAGATCTGCCGATTCAAGATTGGCATTAGTCAAATCTGCACCGCTAAGATCAACCTCCTTAAGATCACAGCCTCGAAGATCAACCCCGGCCAGATCCTTTTTTCCTAAAAAGACTGCATCTTTAATCTTTAATGATTTGACATTCTTCTTTCGTTTCCCACTTCTTTCCAACAGTTTCTGGCTGTCTACTTCTGCAGTCTTCTGTTTTTTGAACTGTGCTTCGCTATATCGGGCTCTCAGTTCATATTCACTCATACATTCAGTTTTCTCACCGTTGATATATCCGTATACCAGTTTGGCTGGTGACTTACCATCTTTCTGAAAATCCTGCATCATCGAATCCAAACACAAATACATTGGCAGTTCCTGATCTGTTGAATCATTAAAAGCAAAAATAGAATATATTAAAAAGACCGATTTTATTATCTGCATCAAGACCTCCACTTAATTCCTACTAATTCGAGATGGCCTTTTCTTGTAACCGGATTGCCACCACCTGGATCAATATATTAGGTGCACCCATTATAGAAGTAGTTCATTTTCAATCATAACTATGCCTTTATGGTTTACCTTCCCCCTTCCCTTTTCCCTGCATTGAAAAGTAAATTTGTTCATATGCCAATGCAATTTTCTTCATATCGTACTTTTTAACGGTTTTCAGACCATTACAACAAAAACGATTTCTTAGTTTTTCGTTTTCAATCAGTGTGATAATACACTTCGCGATTTCAGCATCTTTACAGCAGAATCCATCCACTCCATCAGTTATGATCTCCTTTGCACCGGCATTTCTCACCGCCACCACTGCTGTTGCACACGCCATAGCCTCAAGAACCGGTACTCCGAAACCCTCATACGAACTTACCTGGCAATAAATCCAGTGCCGACGGTACTGTTCAACCAGTTCGTGCTCCTGAAGTTTTGGTTTGTAATTGATATTTCTGCCTGAACAACCCTGGGGGCCGATAACGGTCAAAGTACAATCAGGATGCCTGGGCAAAACAGATTCCTGGAATATCCTGAGCAGAAGATTTCCGCGTTTTCTCCCCTGCATCCCACCTATAAAAAGTATCGATGGATGAGATGTTCTGACCGATGAATCCGGGTTGAACAGGTGCAGTGGTACTCCACAGGGAACAACTGTCTTTATTAGAGGTAAAGATCTGGTGGTATTTACTGAAATCCCTACAAGCTTTCCATACTTCAAACAGGAAATCCATTCAAGAAAATAAAAGAGCGCCTGGTAAAGAAAGCGTGACAGGGTTGAAGCATGAATGGCTTCCTGGAGTGCAGACCCATAAAAGGTGCGGACCCTTGAAAAGCTTTTTCTGCACAGATAGTCATCACCATGATAATGCATGACATCGAAGTCATCATCCTTTATCGATCTGAATTTTATTGCAGGAGTAAATTTTCGCAATAAAGTCCGGTTACTGTTCCATGTAAAAATGGAACTTTTGTAGATACTGCCTTCCGGAGCAGGACTGAAACTGAAACAGGTTACCTCGTGTCCAAGCTCAACTAAAGCATTTGCCAGATAATGCACCTGAACAGATACACCGTTTGGCTGATCCGATGGCAGATATTTGTTAAAGAAAGCTATTTTCATTTAGTCGCTTTCGCTTTCCTGAACTTTAAAAAACCATATACCAAAGCTGCAATGACCACGAAAGGTGAAAATAATACAGAAATAAATTCGAAGATAAATCTTGTGTGAAGTGAGTTTGACAGACCAGAACGTCGTAAAGCAAGTATACCGGTAAGAAATAAATGGAAAAAGACCAGTCGTTTTTTCCTCACCCGGAAAAACAGGGCTACAGCATAGATAACAAATGCAAAAAGCTGCAATGAAACTGATGGGGTTAAGGGAGAACCGATATGTTTGCGATACATCTGCGGGTGCTTTAAATATAACAGCGGATCAAATCTTCTGTTCCAGCAGTTTTTCAGCAGATCCCATCGTTCCCAATACCTAAACCGATGCTGAACCCTTATTTTGGGATAATAGTGAATAGAGCCTCCGTTTTCCAATACAGAGAATGCCAGGTCTGCATCTTCCCTTTGAACAGAGAATCGCTGATCAAAACCTCCGGCCTGCAGAAAAACCTCTTTGCGATAGAAGATGTTGTTGGTTCTCATTGCAGGTTTTTCCAGCCGCTTTGCCTCCCTCTGCATTCTCGAACTAAAGGAGTTTTTCTCTATGGTAGTATGCCCTTCAACTGCAGAACAATTTTTATGTCTCTGCAGATAATCCAACCCTTCAGAGAGCCAGTTTGCACAGGGTTTGCAGTCATCATCGATGAATGCAATAATTTCTCCTCGGCTAACAAATACTCCCAGATTCCTTTTTGCACTTATACTGATGTCATTCAGAAAAAACCATCTGACTTGTTTAAATCTTTTATTAAGAGCTTCCGGATTATAATCGCACACTACTATTATTTCGTAATACTTTCTCTGCAGATTCTGTTTCTGCAGTGCATCCAGTAACTCACTGATCATTTGAGATCTGTGGGAAGCAACAATAACGCTGAGTTTAATTTTTTGTTTGATAAGCATACAACAATAATATCAACTGCTCAAAAGGTCTGCAACTCCCCTATTTGAATTTGCTATATTATGATTAAGTTTGAACGTGTTAATCAATTCACCTGGATAACAACGATTGGAGTCATTGATGAGAAGGACCATATTAATTGCAGGGCTTTTGTTTGTCAGCATTTCCAGCGCTTTGGCTGGAGATATGGTGTTAACCCTTGATGATGGAAGGGAAGCAATCCTTCATGAAGATAACACCTGGGGATTTGCACATTTTTCGGTAACCGATGGAAGCGAGGAAGATCTCTATATTACTCTGGATAATGGTAAAACGATCTGTTTAAAAACCGACTACACCTGGGATTACTCCAGTGGAAAACCACCACAGAAAAAATCGGTAAAAGAGTTACCCTCCGTTTATGCAAATGGTTCCGCCACTAAACCGACTTTGGACCAGGCGGTTCAAGCGGCAACTTCCCAGGCATTAGAGCGGGTTACCACCAAACTTCTTCCTTACGTGAAAAAATCCAAACTTACTTCCAAATATCTTACTGCCTGTATAAAAAATGAGATTGGCGAAAACGGTGCAGAAACCAGCTACAAACCAGGGTGGACAGCTCAGGCAAAAATCTCCCTCACTAACGTTCAGGTAAAAAACATTATTGATTGTGTCGCCACACAGATCGAAATGGCAACACCTGTAAACCAGGAAGCTGCACAAAAGTAGTACCTCTATTTGTAGCCTTTTTTTCGATTATGACAAAAAACGATGTCATAACAAGAAAACTGAGGTACTAACGTTCCTTTGCCACGCTTGTCCGCAATTGGGCAGTAATTTTTGATGCCTGTTGCGGAAAGTTCAATGGAATAATTGAATATTTAGAATACCAGACCTGATTTGTTTGAAAAGTAATCGTACTGCGACAGATAAAAAGATAATCCCCAGGAACCACCAATATCGATCTGCTTGACTCGTGAAAGAGATTGAAAGATATTTTTTTCCCGGTAGACCTGTTTATGAGGCTGATCTCATAATTGTAGTTTTTAGGGGCAGTTATTGTAAAAATGGAAAAATTATCATTATAGCTTTTATCGGAAATTGAAGCAAAAGATCCATCGACCTGGACTATGGGATCAAAAAAAACGCCTCTCCAGTCGGCACTGAATTGATCGGCAGAATAAGCTTTTGTATTGATTTTAATCAGAGAGTTCTCCGTATGCACCTTACTTGCACAACGTTCTGCTCCCTCCAGAAATAATTTAAAATCTTTATTTATCTGTTCTGCTGGGGTATGTAAACAGATCATGTATTTTTCTATCTCTTTTTTCCATAATAGAGGATCTGCGAATTTGGATCTGTAAGCATCGGGGACCTCTGCTGATGGAGCGATTTTGAGAAGGGCTTCTGTAAAAATTTTCAAAGCCTCATCGTAATTGCCAACCAGTTCGGCCTTTTTGGCTTTTTCCAGATTCCCAGATTGATTAAATAAATCACACGAGATGAAGAGAATCATTATCATTAAAGGAAGCAGTTTTTCCATAATTATACTCCAAATAAATTAATGACTTCGATTATCATTTATAGTAATATATAAAAGAATTTGTTTAGCATCACAGTATTAGGAAAGGAAATTTATTGTTCTTTTGATGGGACCCTTGGGCTAATATAAATGAGAAAAAACTAAATCAGCATCTCAAATTATCCTCGAACTATATTAGCAATACCCCATTAAAAAAACAGGTCCGCTAATTGCTTATAGAACTACAGCGGTTCTTTAATAATTGAGGTGTGAATTATCTCGCCACAAGGGTATTCTTACAAAATCTGACTTTTAACTTCCAGTTCATTTCTGAAAGTTGTTTTTTTCAAGCAGCAGTTTGTTTTGCGTTATACTGAATACATTTGATATGAAGGGAGAGATGATGAAGGCTAAAACTGCAGAGAAAGTTGAACAACGAGTTAAATCGGGAGTCTCGTTGTTTACCGATTATGATATCTATCTTTTTAAGCAAGGCAATCATTTCAGGCTGTTTGAAAAACTGGGCTCGCATCCTATGACAGTCGAAGGTGTAAATGGAACCTATTTTGCAGTTTGGGCCCCCAACGCCAAAAAAGTGTCAGTCGTAGGCGATTTCAACTACTGGAATACCCAAACTCACCCCCTGTTTCCACGCTGGGACAGCTCTGGTATCTTTGAAGGATTCATTCCAGGTATCGGAATCGGTGCCCTTTATAAATTTCATATCGAATCAAATATTAATGGATATAAGGCCAATCGAGGAGACCCCTTTGCCGTGTACTGGGAAGAACCACCAAAAACCTCTCCCATCATATGGAACCTCGATTACCAGTGGCACGATGATGAGTGGATGAAAAACCGTAAAAAAAACAATTCATTAAGTTCTCCTATCTCTATCTATGAACTTCATATCGGTTCCTGGCGAAGAAAAGTTGAAGAAAACAACCGGTGGCTTACCTATCGGGAATTGGGACCGGAGCTAGCCGAGTATATTAAAAAAGAAGGATTTACCCATGTAGAATTTCTCCCGGTCATGGAACATCCCTTCTACGGCTCCTGGGGATACCAGACAACCGGCTATTTTGCACCCACCAGCCGCTATGGTTCTCCACAGGATTTCATGTTTCTTATTGATTATCTTCACCAGCAGGGAATCGGGGTTATTTTAGACTGGGTACCATCTCATTTCCCTGGTGATGAGCACGGGCTGGCCTTCTATGATGGCACCTGTGTCTATGAACATGCAGACCCCAAGAAAGGTTTTCACCCTGACTGGAAAAGCTTTATCTTCAATTATGGCAGAAATGAAGTCCAGGCATTTCTAATGAGCAGTGCGATTTTCTGGCTGGAAAAATACCATGCCGATGGCTTACGGGTCGATGCTGTAGCATCAATGCTCTACCTTGATTATTCAAGAAATGAAGGTGAATGGATACCCAACTGCTTTGGCGGAAGAGAGAATCTGGAGGCTATAGCATTCTTAAAGAGATTTAACGAGGAAGTCTATAAGGCTTTTCCAGACGTTCAAACCATTGCCGAAGAATCGACTGCCTGGCCCATGGTCTCAAGACCTACATACGTTGGAGGCCTGGGTTTCGGCATGAAATGGAACATGGGTTGGATGCATGATGTTACCACTTATATGAGCAAGGATCCAGTTTACAGAAAATACCATCATGGCGAGCTTACTTTCAGTATGCTTTATGCTTTCACCGAAAACTATGTACTACCGCTCTCTCATGATGAAGTGGTCCATGGCAAGGGCTCACTGGTAAATAAGATGCCCGGCGATGACTGGCAAAGACTGGCTAACCTAAGACTCCTTCTGACTTACGAATTTTTGCACCCGGGTAAAAAACTTCTCTTTATGGGTGGAGAATTTGCACAATGGGACGAATGGAGTCACGATCACAGCATCCAATGGCATCTTACTCAGTGGGAACGTCATAATGGAGTTCAGAGACTGGTTGCAGATCTCAACACTATTTATCGGAATATCCCCTCACTTTATGAATATGATTTCGATCCTAAAGGTTTTGAGTGGATCGATTGCAACGACTGGGAAAACAGTATTCTTACCTTTATACGAAAGGGTAGTAATCCAAATGACATTGTTCTGGTGGGCTGCAATTTTACTCCTGTTCCCCGTCAGGCCTACAGAGTTGGTGTCCCGATCCCTGGTTACTGGGAGGAGATCCTTAATAGCGATGCAATCGAATATGGAGGAAGTGGAAGCGGAAACGCTGGCGGAACCACTTCTGAAGCCATCTCATGGCATGGAAAAAAGAATTCAATTCTGATCACTTTGCCCCCCTTAGCTGCAGTGGTCTTTAAACTTCGTCCTAACCAGCAAAATCAATAAGTAAAACAATCCCCTCTCAATGCAGAGGGGATTATTTCCCTAAAAGAATAAATTCTTTGCTATTGCGGTTTTCCATTGTTTATTGCACGGATTTGGCTGAAAAGTGCTTCGATCAGTATCTCCCTGTTCTTAACATAGAGAAAAGCCGCTTTGTAACATAATTTTAACTTTTTTATGTTTTAAGCATTTTGCCGATTTATATTGGATAGGACTGTCATTCAGTTACCGATTTTTATGTGTCAAACAGGGCAGGTTTTTAAATCCACCAGAGACTGGTCCGTCTCCCGATGAATAAGGCTATGATTAAAAAGGCATTATCATTACTTAAAGGAATTCGTTTCTTCTGTTTTTCTATTTTTATTCTCCTTATTTTGGTGCAGAAATCATATCCGCTCAAATCCACCCCGGGACTGGTTGTATTGCCTTTTACTATCGATTCTAATCTTATAGAAATTCGAAACAGTTTTACCGATCTTCTTATTCAAAAACTTAGAGATGCCGGATACAACGCAATAGGAACCCGCTATCTTAGTAGTGTTTTGAAAATGGGGGCCTGCGATAGCGATGAATGCATGAAAAAAATAGCCTCTCTGGTAGGAGCCAGATATGTGATTTTTGGCTCTATAAAAGGAGATTCCAACTCATACAGACTTTCTGTCAATTTAAAAGATCTTCCGGAAAGCAAAATTCTTTTAACTACCGATCGGCTGTTAAGTGATACACAGGCTTCTATGTTTTATGTCGATGAACTCACTCTTTTAATAACCCAAAGCTTCAATGGAGACAGGTCTTCTGACTCTTCTGGTTTATCAATAATAAAGATACAGAATTCGATTACCGATTCAGTATCAATAATTCAACCTCAATCAATAGCTCACTATTCAGATACCGCTGATTCTGCAAAACCTGACTCAACAGCGACTAAAACTGAAGATTCTTCTTTAGAAAAAACAATTTTGGCTGATAGTACAGAAAATGTAAATACTGATAAGAATGCTTTGAAACTGGAGTCTGACACAAATCTGACTTCGGAAAATTTATCATCGATCAAGACTGAACAAAATCGGGAAATGAACTCCGAAAACACTAATTATGATAATTTTGCAAATTCAACTATTCCGACTGGTTTTTACATTCCCCCAATGAAAGGAAAAAAATCTCTGTTGAAGCCACTTCCAAGACGACTGGATCAACAGTTTTTTCGGGGTGCAAGGCTGCTGGTGTTTGGTAATACAGCTCTTGCCGGATTAATTGGTGGATTAATAATGAATGACAGAGTCAAAAAGGGACTGGACAAGGAAATTGAACTTTATCAAAGGCATGAAAATGCGGACAAAGAACATTTAGCTTCAACATACGACAGTTATAAAAGACAAACAGAAAAAACCGACAGAGACTCCCGAATCCGCAATGCAATCTATGCTGTTTCCGGTGTCTGTGCAGTTGGTTTTTCCATTTCTATCTTTTTCTGATATGTGGAATTTGCTGGCAGGTTAAAATGACAATCAGACTGAAATGTATAGCTTTCCGATTTACAATGTTTTGTTTTCTATTAACAATCATTGCGTCTATGTTTAACTGCAGCATGAGAGATGGTAATATAATGGGCATCCGGGAAATCGAAAGCCCCTCATGTTCAATAGTGGCAGATTCTTTCTGGTGTGATTTTAATTTCGCCGACTCAACTGGTGCTATCCGCTGCTCAGTAGCCGTCAGTTTTTTAAATTATACCATTAAAGCCGGATATTATCCCGATTCACTAAATGTAAGTTACACCAGCGAATACCCTATTCTGACTCTGAGCGGAGTTAAAATTTTTAAGGCGATTTATTTCCAGCTTACTATAGTTACCAGGAATGGTGACAGCCTCACAGACACCGGCTCCATAATCACTCCACAGGGTGTTCCTCCCCAAATGGTGAAAAATCTTAAAGCTAATTCCGATTATTCGGGCGTGTTCTTAGAATGGCAAGTCAGTCAATCTGCATCAGTTTACACTGTTTATCGTAAGGAAATTTCCGGCAAGACCTATGATAGTATTGGAGTTACTGAAGCCCCAAATTACTACGACTCACTGCTGTCATTTGCAAGATACAATTACACTGTCAAGGCCCGCAATAAATTCGGAGTAAGCAGGTCTGCAGTGCCTGTCACTGGCTTTAAAATCATCAATCTTGCCCCTCCCAGTTCTCTGGTTGCTTCAAAAGGCAAATATTACAATCAGATCGGTCTGTCCTGGAGTCCAAATCCATCTGCAAAGTCCTATTCTATTTTCAGATCAGACAGCGCAGAAGGTCCTTATATGGAAATTGCATCTGCAATAAGTGATTGCTTTTATACAGATACAGTAAAGACTTACACCTTTTATTTCTATAAGGTATCTTCACAAAATCAAGCTGGAGATTGTGGGCCGGCAAGTGCTTATGATTCAGGTTTCGCCAGTGGGATTCTCGATCCTCCGGAAATTTATGATATTTCAGAAGGGCACTACGAAGACAAAATCTTTATTTACTGGCACAGTATTAATGAGGCTTTAGCCTATAGAATTTATCGTTCGGAAGATATTAATGGAGAATATACAGCAATTGCTACCACCAGTGATACTTTCTATGTAGATTATGTAAATTCGACCCGTAATTTCTATTATGAGATTTCGGCAATAAGCCCTGACAGTCAGGAAGGACTGCGCTCACTTTTTAAGACCGGACATGTTACCAGGTTCGATCCGCCAGAGCTGAAGGTCGATAGAAATTCAAAATCCTGTATATCATTATTCTGGGATACGATACAGGGTGTATCCCATTACAAAATATATAGAACCAACCATCTGGATTCACAGGCCATTTTGATTGATTCAACGCAGAATGGCAATTACTGCGATCCTGTGCCTTCTGGAAACATCTGGATCTACATGATGAGTGTTGTTAATCGGTATGGTGTTGAAAGCAGATTCAGCAATGCAATTATGGCTGAAAGCCCTTCACTCAGTGAACCGGAAAAACTTACTGCATCACAAGGAACTTTCCAGGCTTATGTCGCCCTGAGCTGGAGTCCAGTTCCGAGGGCAACCGGATATCATCTGTACCGTTCCACTCCCAACAGCAGTTTCACCTTGATTTCTTCCAGAATTGTCGATACCTTCTACATCGACTCTTCTGCTGCAGATACCAATTATTACCGGATCTGTGCTATGGATTCATCCGGAGCAGAGGGTTACTTCAGTGAACTTATCACCGGTTATCCTGCTGCTCTGGATGAGGTTAAAAATCTCACAGGTTCAATAGACATACCACATACACTGCAAATAAGCTGGGATGCTGTAGCGGTCGCCGACAGTTATATCATTTATCGTTCCCCAACAGCTCTCTCAGGACCATATATACCGGTTGACACAGTTCATGAACCGGTTTTTACCGATTCAACACGGGTATCTGCCTACTACACAGTAGCAGTAAAATATCGCTCCCGCACAGGCAAAACAGCAGAACCTGTGTTTGCCAAAAAGCTGGAACCTCCTTCAGGTCTTTATTTCCAGATGGAAAGAAATTACCTGCAACTGATGTGGAACCAGGCTATGGGGGCTTCTTCCTATAATATCTATAAATCCACAGATAGTATTCATTTTGTGCTGTTCAAAAACGTGAAGGAAAACTTCTGTTACGATTCCTCAATATCCGAAGGCTATAACCATTACAGAGTAAAATCTGTAAGCATAAACGGAGAAACACCGAATTATTCTTTTACAACCATAAGATATAAAAATGGTGTTCAGAATTTGACAGTTACAGCAGCAGGTGACACTCTGAAACTGCAATGGTCAGCCGTTCCTGATGCTTACAGTTATGATGTATTCTGTTCTGATTCAAACGGATATATTTTCTTTGATGATGAAATATCCGACACTTTTGCCTATTTTACTTTCAACGAATCCGGGACTTATTATTTGAAGGTAAAAGCTAATGTGCTCGAATATACAACTCCCTTCAGCGATGTAAAAAGTGGTCATGTTATTGCCAGACCGCAGCAGCCAAATTTAATTGAAGCTCAAAACCAGACCGGTCATGTTGTATTAACATGGAGTCCCAATCCAAGTGGTGAACCAGCTACCGGATTTGTAATCTTCAGATCTGCAATACCTGAAAACGGATACATCGCTCTGGATACCATTAGCGATACAATTTATACCGATACACCACCAGCAGTTAATGTTACTTATTATTACAGGGTCGCAGGATTAAATCAGTCAGGTGTGGGAGCACAAAGCAGATATGTACAAGCAAAGGCTCTTGCCATTTCTTCACCTCAGATACTATCAATCAGCAACTTTCTTTATGGAACTCATGTGGCAATCTCCTGGTCTAAAGTAAATGGTGCAGAGAAGTATATAATCGGCAGAGCTGCAAATAATTATTCTCCACTAACAATAATCGGTACCAGCCCGGATACCTTCTACAATGATTCCACCGCGCCATTATCAATCATCAGCCAGTATGCTGTCGCTGCCATAAGGGGCACCGATACCAGTAGCTGGAGCAGTCTGAAGGACGGAGCAAGACTGCCTTCACCAACCAATCTTAATGCCATAAGCGATCCTCTTTACATAACTTTAACCTGGGCAATTCCAGGTAATGCACCAAAATTCTATATTTACAGGTCTGTTTCCAGTAACGGGCCATTTCTTAAAATTGACAGTACCACCATCGGGCAATATACTGATTCAGTACAGAGTGGAAACACTTACTATTACAGAGTATCCAGTGTCAATCTCAACGAAAGTGAGCTCAGCTCAGAAATAGTTTCTGCAAAGTTGAAAATACCGTCTCCTCCATCCTCAATCAGGGCAACAGAAGGAACCTATGAAGATTCAATTTTGGTTTCCTGGACAGCCAGTTACGGAGCAAGACAATACGCATTATATCGCTCTTCCGATTCTTTATTCAGCAATCCAATCCTGATCACAACCACAAACGACATTATCTTCCCTGATTCGGTATCCTCGGATTCATTTTATTATTACAAGGTGAAGGCAATCAATTTCGCTGGAGAAAGTGTTTTATCTTCATCCATCGCGATCGGATACCGAATACCATCCAAGGTACCCCAGCCTCCTACTAATCTGCAATCCTCGCATACATCAGATTGCATACTCCTTAACTGGACAGTTCCTGATTTTCAGGTAACACCATTTTTGGGCTTTATTGTCCATAGAGCAGATTCGCTGAATGGACCGTATACAGTGCTGGATTCTACAAACCTTGCCTTGTATTATGATTATGCAGAAAAAAGCTATCCTCATCAATACTGGTATTATGTAACATCTTACAATCGCCGTGGGGAAAGTGCTCCATCTGATACAATTTCTGATTCCAGACAATAATAAAACATTAGCTTTTTTTTGATATTCCTGCAAGAGCACGCTGAAAAAACAAAGGTGGCCTGCTCAAACTGAGCAGACCACCTTTTCTATCAGGTCAATATGTAACAACAAACCATTATTTTGTCAAATACATCATCTGATTATAAGAAAAATCACCCACACTGAAAGCAATCACGTAAGACCCTGGCGCAGAAGCCAACTGGTTGCGGCTGATTGTATAAATGCCCGCATTCTGCTTCTTTTCCACTATTTTTGAGTGCAAACGCCCACTAACATCGTAAATTTTCAGAGAAACCATTCCTGCTTTGGGTAATTTATAGGTAATTGCACCAGCATTAGATACTTTACATGAGTAACCACTTTTTATACCCTGTGAATGCTCTAATATCGCTATTGCATGTCCTGGGTTATCGGTTTCTTCAGCTTCCCAGAGTTTTCTGAGCAAAGCGAGTTTCTTTGAATCGGTACCTGACCATGTACCCCACCCGGACTTATTTGAGATTGGATCATAAGGGGATTTAAAAATGCCATAGGTATCTGCAGATTCGGGATTAATGGACCAGTAAAAAGAATCGTAAATGCCTTCCTTTATCAGATAATCAACAAAAACATTTTGCCATTGCTCATCGGAATTTTTGTTGGTCAGATAGCTGTAACGTTTCTGATGACGAGCCTCTGACTTGGCGGGCCACTCCATATTACCGCCAAACTCTCCAATACAAACCGCATATCCAAGAGCCTTTAGATAGCCGAAGTGTTCGTGCCATCCGGGTATCAGGTTTTCTGGTTTGATCACAATCTGGCACTTTGCATCCCCAAATGCATCTTCTACCAGTCCTGCACACTCGGGCTGAGCTTCCAGATCTGCGAACATGGGCTGGGTACAGACTGCCGGACCGTAACAGTGAGGAGAGAAAACCAGCTTGTTCTTAGGCATTTTGGGCGGTTTTTTTCCTGCTTCATAAAGGTTTTCACCCCAGTTAGGGTTTGTAGCTTTGTTCCCGTGAGGAGTATCTTTAAAGGTATCCGGGGTGCCATCCTGCGTCCCATTCGAACTCCCGTTGCCCTGTGCAAAGATAAGAATATTAGGATTAACAGAACTGATCGCCTCGTAAGCCTTATCGATCATTGAACACCATTCATCCCAGCTATAGTCAAAGGGTTCATTAAAAATATCAATACCCATTATGTTATCTACACCGATCTCCTTTCCCAAACCGGCTAGTGTCTTGAGATCTCTCAGCCATTTGGTTTCATCATAAGGTTGTTTACGGGTAACTGTGCTGGGATTATTGGTTTCTGCGCAGGAACAGTCCTCTCGTGTAAACTCATAATCCTCTCGATTTGCATCCGCATAAGGAGGGCGGGCATCCAGTCGCCCCGCTCTCCAGCCAACATAATTGGAGCAGGAGTGCATATCCAGAAGAACATACAGACCGGCATCCGCACAGGCCTTGATTACTTCTTTGAGTGCAGTAAAAGCACCCTGAATACGCACAGATTCGTTATTTTTGAGAACTGGATCTTTACCCTGCGGATCATCATCATTTAGAGTCTGTGGGGCAACAGGCATCCTTATGCAATTAAATCCCAGGTTTTTTATTTCGGTTGCATCACTGGCAAGAGTACGGTTGCTTGGTGACCAGAACACATTTCCCATGTATAACTCCATGGGGGCCCCACCCGGGTTTTTCTCATCAGAGGCCAGCTCACTTCTTCCTTCCAGTCCAAACCATGATCCCCCTTTCACTCTGAAAGGCGAGCCATTAAGAGTAATGTGACCTTTTGAATCGACAGCCCATTCGTTAGCAGCATGACCGGCAGTATTAATTAGTAAGGACGAAGCCAGTGTTATAAGAATTGTTATGTTTCTTTTTTTATTCATTGTTAAAACCTCCGTGTTGCGTTAAAACAATATCTGCCATTATTGCATAAGCATAACATTAGACAGATAATTGAATACATTACCTGCCATGCGCAATAATATCAAATTTTTTATACCGGTTAATTTAATGAGAATAAAAACAAAAAAGTAATTTTTATTCAGGAAATAAAAACAATTAATAGAGTAAATGAATGTATGAATATTTTGCGTGATATGACAAATAAAGGTTTTACCTGTGTCTGGATTTTATCAAAGGTAACGCAGGACAATGCTTCTATTCTTTGACAATTTTTAGAATCTCTGCCAATTCTTTCTTAACATCACTGAGTGTGATTTCTCCAGGCAGGGACAATTCCAGCTTCATTTGAAAAGTAGTTTCTTTTAAGGTAGATTCTTTGGCGGGTTTTTCCGGATCAGAGGGGTATTCTTTCTGAGCCGGCTCTGGTGTTGTTTTTAGCGTTTCTGAGAGTTTTTTCCGTGCACCAGAAATAGTAAACTTTTCATCATAAAGCAAATGCTTGATAATTTTAATAATCTCAATATCTTTTTCCCGATACGCTCTGTTTCCAGCCCGGTTTTTTTTGGGTCGCAGCTGTTGGAATTCACTTTCCCAGTAACGCAGTACATGAGGTTCCAGAGAGGTAAAGCGACAGACTTCACTGATTGAGTAGTAAGCTTTTTTGGGCATATCCATGATGGCCCGGTCCCTTGCAGAATTTGTATTTATGTTATACTTTTCAAATAACAGGCATTTTACGGAAATTGCCAACCTTTTAAACTACATCTTTCCAACCAGAGTCACTTTTTTTCAACCGTTTAAACAGAGAAACCAGTGGTTACCATTTTTTAAGTGTCTTAATACCACTCGGTCTTCAACTCCCGTCCCATCAGCTCCTTAGCCATCAACCTGGCATCTTTTCCCTCAAACAACAGACTGTAAACAGCAGCGGTAATAGGCATCTCAATTCCAAGTTTTTCAGCAAGCTGATATACTGAACGGGTAGTTGCCACTCCTTCAGCAACCATAGTCATCTTTGATAAGGCTTCCTCGAGAGTCAATCCGGATGCAATCAGCTCACCCATTTTGCGGTTTCTGCTGTGCCTGCTGATACAGGTAGTAATCAGATCCCCTATTCCAGCCAGTCCGGAAAAAGTACTTTCTTGTGCACCCATTTTTCGACCAAGTCGCATCATCTCTGCGATTCCCCTGGTAATCAGTGCCCCTTTGGTATTATCACCACAGCCCAAACCATCACTTATCCCTGCCGCCAAAGCAATAACATTCTTTACACTTCCGGCCAATTCCACACCTCTTATGTCATTGTTGGTATAGATGCGGAAGGTTTCGGTGGAAAAGTTTTCCTGAATCTTCAGTGCCAGTTCCCTGTTTTCAGATGCAGCGACAACTGTAGTTGGAATATTTCTGGATACCTCCTCAGCATGAGATGGTCCTGATAATACCAGCAACCTGTCGGAAGTAATCTGGGGAAGTTCTTCAAGCAATACATCTGTCATTAACTTTAAAGTATCAGTCTCTATTCCTTTGGCAACAATCACCCATCCCTGAATACTGCTGATTTCTTTGACAGAACACAGTTGTGCGATGCTTTTCATAGTCGAACGCATTGTCTGCGAGGGTACAGCACAAATAATATATTCACTGCCTTTTACAGTAGCAGTAATATCGTTTACAATTTCAACTTCATCCGGAATCCGGATTCCCGGCAGCTTTACCGGATGTTCACGCTTCTGCTTCAACATATCGGCGTCTTTGGGATTAAACTCCCACATACAAATCTGATGACCACGTTTATGCAGCAATACAGTAAGAGCAATCGCCCAGCTTCCAGCACCTAGAACACCTATTCTCACCTTTCCTCCTCTGGAAACCCGCCCTCAGGTGAATTTCCTCCAAACTGATGAACTTCGAATTGTTTCTGTTTTTTTATAGGGCGAAATTCCAATGTCAACGGACACCCTTCAAAATCATAGGCTTCATAGATTTTATTGGACAGGAAACGAATATAGCCAGGAGTTATATCATCAGGGTTAGTAACAAAGAACCTGAACAGAGGATATGGGGCACCAATCTGTCGTGCTCCCAGAAATCGCACAGGATTCTCCGGAATTGCAGGGTGAGGGTGAGCTTTCACCCAGCTAAAGACCTGATCTTCGAACTCCGATGAAGGAACCCGGAATCCCATCCTTTCCTTTATTTTTAAAGCACGTTCTATTACCATGTTAACCCGCTGTCCAGTCAGAGCAGAAATGGAAAGCATGGGAACCCACCTTAATTCCATGTATTCTCTGCGAGTTTCTTCCACAAGTTGATCAAAAGTCTTATGATCTTTCTCCTTGAGATCCCACTTGTTCCAGCACAGAAGAACGCCTTTGTGCATCTCAATGACCCGCTTTAAGATCCGAAGATCCTGAACCCCGATCTGCCCGGTCACATCAACCATCAATATGCATACATCGCACCGCTCTATACTGCTTAGAGCACGCAGATTGGAGTAGTATTCCATATCCTGCTTTACACGAGCACGTTTGCGAAGCCCTGCTGTATCGATCAGGGTTACTTTATGGCCGTTATATTCAAGCTCGCTATCGATCGCATCTCTGGTGGTACCAGGTTTATCATCTACTATCATCCGTTCACGGCCCAGAAGCTTATTTACCAAAGATGACTTCCCGGCATTTGGACGCCCGATAATCGTTAGTCTCAAATCCGGCTCTGAATCTTCAATTGATGTCGCTGGCACTCTGGAAATTATTTCCAGAACATGATCAAGAAGATCTGCCACCCCTTTTCCATGAAGAGCAGAAATGGGATATGGAGTGCCCATGCCCAATGACCGGAATGAATCCAGATCAAAAATAACTGAAGATGATTCTGCCTTATTCACCACCAGAACAACACGATCAGAAAACCTGCGAAGCTGCTTTGCCACAAGAAGATCCAGGTCGGTAGGACCAGTACCTGCATCCACCATGAAAAGCACTACATCGGATTCTTTTATCGCTATATTTACCTGGTCATGAATTGCTTCCGGTATCGCCTCGTGTACATTGGGAATAAGACCTCCAGTGTCCACAATAAGAAACGGTACCCCACTCCATTGAGCAGAATAATAATTTCTATCTCTGGTAACTCCAGCAAAATCATCTACAACCGCAATTCTTTTACCGATAATCCGGTTGAAAAGACTTGACTTGCCAACATTAGGCCTACCAACTATTGAAACGACCGGTTTTGATAGCACGGCCGAAAACCTCCCGCTTTAGTGATAACAAAAGTTACCTTTTTTTTAAGGTGTTGTCAACATTTAAGATACGCGGATCAGATGAAGATCTGCTTAACATCTTAGGATTTAAGATCTTAGATTTGAGAAATTAAATTCAAGATAAGGATAAGGTATATAAGATTTTAATTCAAATTTAAAAGGAAGTTCTTATTTTGTTAACTGTTAAAGGTTCTTTGTACATTTCCCCTACAATCTGCTCAATCTCTCCTGAGCATTTTTTGCCCACCAGGACTGTGGATTGCGCCTTATATATTCTGTAAATCCATTCTGAGCAGCCTGCCGCATGTTTAATTTCGATGCGATTTGTCCAATATTGTAATAAACCATCGGAAATGCCTGTTTTCTGCTGGCGATAATCTCCAGAAAACGAAGAGCCTCAGAGAGTTCTCCTTTTTGATAAAAAAGGATACTGCTGACCCAAAGCTGTTGATCACTGCAGGATTCAACCCCCTCTTTAATCTTCTCCTCTGCTTCTGACAACTGCTTTTGGTATTCCTCTTTGTTCAAATTGAATATCTGATAAGATGCCGGAGTATAAATTTCATTCTTACTGGGAGCTATTTCATGCTCAAACCACTGTTTGATCTCTTTCTTAAGAATCCTGAATCCTTTATATTCCGAAGTCATCCAGGTAATGTAATCTTTTATCAGTTGACCCTTTAAAGCCGTACTGGAACGAATATTTTTGTTTTCGGCAAGCTGATTGTAAGTGGTAAGCAGATAGCGGCTTTCATCTACATCCAGACGATACTCGATTATACCCGCTGCAATTGAAGCCATAGCGTTATTTCCATAAGCATGCAGTGGCACAATCAAAAAATTGTTTTCCCAGTCATATAGGGCATTCCCGGCACCAGGAACCAGAAGAACCTGTGGCTTGCCAAAGATAGTCACCCGATCATTATTAAATATTTTAGGATCAAATTCCAAAATCCGTTCGAAGCACTCGTTTATCGTTTGAAATGTCAAACATTTGCTATCCTTTAAAATCAATGGATTACATTCACAGTGACATCGTTTTGAAGACAGCCTGACAAGATCCCTGATTTTTTCCAGCTCTTTTTCTACCTTGCTTTGAATCTCCAGCGGAGAAATTTCCTGGTGCTGTTTCTGTATTTTCTTAATCTCTTCAGTAGCTTTCTCTATAGCCTGCTCATAATCAAGAAGCAAGTTGAAATTGGCGGTTATCCTATCGCCGGCTTTTTTAATTTCCAGCACCCCTTCCCGTTCCTTTATGGAACCAAGCAAAGAATTATACCACTGTAACTCTTTCTGAATCTTTTTTTCTCTCTCTACATGAGAGCGTTTCTGCTCAACTGTTAAAAATGCTCCGTTAGAAATTGCCCTTTTTACCCTCAGGCTCTCCAGAACCATGTTATCTAATTCATCTATAAGGTCTAAGAATTTTATATACTGTCCACCCGAAGCAGATCTTTCCAGAAAAGATTGCAGCAGATCTTTTCTTTCCTGCTGCTGTGTTTTGATTTCCTGCTCTGTCTTACGGATACCAATTTTTGAAGTCTCGATTTTTTTTTGCAGCAGCTCCTCCTTATCCCCCTTTAGTATCTTACAAACAAGAACAGAGATCCATTTCGATACTGTAAGTATCTGAACCGGATTTCTATCAGAGGGGCACCCGGCAATTTCAGAGATACTGCTTTGCGGATCAGGACAAAGCTCAGGTGTGATCCCGAAATCAATCAGATATTGCTCCTTTTTAAGGAACGCCTCAAGGTCCTCTCCATTCCTTATCACCTCGCAAACCGCTTCAATAATCATTTCCCAGAAAGGGCTGTAAACGGTGCCAAGCGGGATAGTATTCCCATTGTCCTGTTTTATTTTGGTTATCAGCTCTGCAAATTTTTCTGTATATTTCATTGCCATTCCCGACTAACTGTTAATTTTGCCTATCTCGTAATATCCACCATTGGAACGGTAATATGAAAAAACCCGCAAAAGAAGTGGGTAAATGAACGAATCCGGGATTGTCAGCGAATCCACTGATCTGTAAACCCTGGGTGAAGTAACTTTGCCCATACTATCAGATAATAAGAATACAGATTCTGAACAGTATGATCTCAAGTAAAATCCTTTTATCTTTTCGTTAATACTAAAACAATCGGTATCATTGACTACCGACACCGATCCGAACATCTTTACAGTAAAAAGGTCTGCTGTAGCGGCAGTATTGTTTGGTTCCTGTTCATGTGCATAAGTATAAAAGCTGAAAGAATCTCCCAGTGCAATGAGATTATACCTGGTATTGCCCATTAATGGCCTGCATGGAACAAGCTCAAGTGTATCTTTTGATAGTGATAATAAATTGTAATAATCAAGGAAAGGAGGCGAGAAATGAAATGATATCATCTGAGAATCTTCTACAGGCAATGAAAATGCAATTTTTATCGATGAATAGGGTGAGACAGTATCTGAAGAACAAAGGTACATTTCCAGGCTCTTCACAGGTGGTTCAGATGGAATAACACAGCATAAAAGCAATGCTGCAACAATTAATATTATATTTTTGGAACGCATTCAGAGCCTATACTTTAACCAGTTGATTAACCTTTATTATACAGTGTGTTTCATAATTATAAACCCTTTACCACTTACGGGCAACCGTTAATCTGATTTATGGGGTTATAGTTGGACTGCCAAAAGAATCTTATCGTTGTCTGCGGACCAACCGCTTCAGGAAAAACCACCCTGGGAGTGCAAATCGCTCTCCATTTGAACGGAGAAATCATCTCCGCAGACTCACGCCAAGTCTATCGTGGAATGGACATTGGTACCGGAAAAGATCTTAAAGACTACCAGACTCACAAGGGTCCTGTACCATATCATCTCATTGATATCGCAGATCCTGCTGAAATTTATACTCTATTTCACTACCAGAATGATTTTTATAAAGCATTTGACCAGATCGTTTCCAGAAAGCGATTACCGGTGCTGGTTGGCGGCACTGGTTTATATATCGAAGCGGTTCTTAAAAACTACAAAATTCCTGCTATTCCGGAAAATGTATCACTGCGGAAAAAACTTATGAAACAGCAGAAGAGCGATCTTGAAAAGAAGCTGTTTCAATTAAACAAACCACTCTATGAGAAAACTGACCTCAGCAGTAAAAAGCGAATAGTCAGGGCTCTGGAGGTGGCGATGAGTGACCAGAGCCTCGATTCAACTCAACCTGATAACCCTGAAATTAAACCTTTGGTATTGTGCACCAAATGGGACAGGGCAAAACTGAGAAAACGCATCGATGCAAGGCTGGAAGCACGTTTCAGAGAGGGGATGATCGATGAAGTTAGAAAATTGCTGCATTCTGGAATTCCCAAAGAGAGATTTTCATTATTTGGAATGGAATACAAACATATCGCACTTTTCATCAATGGTGAAGTGGACTATGAGACAATGGTATCCCGGTTGCGGCAAAATATCC
>CAYPMS010000042.1:0-28937 GCA_964411655.1 uncultured Fibrobacter sp. | reverse complement strand
GTTGAATGAGCGTGGGACATTAAAATTTCTCCTATATATTATGGATCAATAAATCCACCTTTCGTTTGTATAAATATATACTTTCCAAGTTTAATGTAACACAGTAGAATTAATTTGAATATTATTTATCGATTGAAAGTAATTTTGAATATCTTTTTCTACTAATTGTTCATTTTCATTTTAAAGTAAAATAACATCACACCACAAAAGGTGCATATACACCGTTCTCCGTTAGCATACACTGTTTCTCATTCGATGTTTTTTGGGGGGGGATTATCGGGATTTCAGGCTTCATGTATAACCCCAGAGATGACAGGATTACAAATTGAGAATTTATCTCTGGGGAACCAGATAGAGCCCCTTCAAGAGGTTCAGATCTCATTTTCACTTCGACATTCGAAATTCGACTGTTCGGCATTCGATATTTTTATTATAGTCATAGGTCTTAAACGAGGTTAGAAGGTATTACGGGTACTTGGGAATTTCAAATTTCGTGCTTCGAATTTTTCCAAGACTGCATCGTTAATATCAGTCTTAAAACAGGCGAAACGTTTACTCTATGCGATATCTTTTTATAGTCTCCGGAGTTACAACCAGCAGAACCCGTTCTGTGGGTGAAAAAGCTGCACACAGAGCAGATTTACTGTGTTTACCCAGAATTGTCCAGTCTGAAGTCGAGTAGACTTGTCCGCCAGCGGAAAAAAGACTGCCATCAGGAGAGAATGCGTGGCAATATCCCTTGAATTCTTTAATCAGTGCACCATCGTTGCTTTTTATCAGAACGATTTTTCCGCCCACAGATTTTTCCAGTGTCACAGCAATAGCTGAATCCTTTGGTGAATAGGAGAGCAGCGGGAAATGAGTTCCCGGAGTGCTGCTGATTTTTTCTGCAAAGTAGGGAAGGTTACGATCGTGATCACCGGTACTGCTTTGGTAAATAGATATTCTGGAGGTGTGGTCAAGAGTGATTGTCTGGAACTCATATACCGCGAACTTTTCGCCATTGCTGGAAAAAGTGATATCGGCCAACTGGTGATCTTTTTCTGCAGAAATGGTGTAAAGTAATGAATAATTACGGGTTTCCAGCATAAAAAGTTTCCCTCCGGCTATCGCTCCCAAAAGTTTTCCGTCTGGAGAGAAAACTGCTCTGGTGGTGTTATTACCTATGGTTACCGATTTGATTTGTCTACGGGTTTCTGAATCGAACAAAAGGATTTTATCGTTTCCGGCAACGGCCAGAGTATCTCCGCTGGGACTGTAGGAAACTGAATAGCCGCTCAAAAGTTCCTGAAGAGGTAAGAAAGCCATTGAAGGGAATTGCTCTTTTCGGGGGTAATAGTAGAAAACCCCTGCGGTGTGCACAAAGTCTCTGAGGGCGAAACGTGAAGGAATTGAACCTACTTCCCCCTGCTCGGATACAAAAAAGATGGCTACACTTCCGGCAGTGATAAAATTGGGGATTGCAATGGATTTTCCGTTGGATGCATAAGCAACATTTTTAATGTTTACCGGGCGCAACTGTATGGTATTTCCGATCTGCTTAACTTTAGCATTCACCTGAATCGATAATCCCACACAGGCCAGAAGAATCAAAGAAAGCTTTTTTGTGTTTATAAAAATCACTTTGTCAGCTCCTTGCAATTATTCATTTCTAATAGACCTGGTAAGTTCCTGACTTCTTTTAGACGCAAAAACGCACTCGGGTTCCTGGGTTTTTGGATCACACTTAGCAAATTCCCTGTAAAAATCCCATGCCTTGATAGCTTCAACTAAAAGCGCCTGATTCTGCTCTTCTTTAGAGAAACGGGCATCAATTGCACATGCACTGTAGTAGAGGATCTCTTTTTTAAAATCGACTGAAGAAGCGATAACCGATCCGGCTGTGGATTTCAATGAGCTTTCAAAACGTTCCTGCGCTTCTTTGTAAAGTCCCAGGTGATAATACGCTCTTCCCAGGAAGGCATCTATTGCCGGGTCAGAATATTGAGCCTTTAAGGCCTCCAGCACTTTTCTGGCCTTGTTGAATTCATTCTGCCGTTTGATCATGATAGCAGCCATCCTTATCCTTGCCTCCAGATATTCGTTTGCCAGGCCACCTTTTTCTATAGGTGGAACCATATTGTAGGAGTTTATGGCTGCTGCCCACTGTTCTTTGCGTTCTGAAATGCGGCCCTGTTCCAGAAGTGGAGTGGAAGCCGATTCTGTAAAGCGGGGAGCAGGAAGTTCTGCCTTGATGCTTTTATAAAGAGAGATCCCGCTTAAAAAACAGGCGATTATCGCCATCACCAGAGAAATTGTGGGGAAATGGCGTCGGATGGAGAAGGGGACAATTACCTTTTTGCTGGTACCCCATGTATTAAGTGAATGGATACAGTGTTGAAGCATGTCGTTTATCTCTTTGGCGGTTGCCGGACGGTGGGCCTGTTCCCGGGTCAACAGCTTATCGATAAACTCTTCGGTCAACGGAGAGATGGAGGGGCGAATAGAACGAATTCTGGTGTATTTGCAGCTTTTAATCTTGTCGATTAATTCAGTCAGATTTTCGGCAGCAAATGGGCGCTGTCCTGTAGCCATTTCATAAAGCACGATACCCATGGAAAAGAAATCACTGCGTGCATCCATTGTAGTACCAGCCAACTGCTCCGGCGACATATAATGAAATGTCCCTACAATCATCCCCTGCATGGTGTTGGAGTTTATATTAAGAGGCTTTGCTGCTCCGAAATCCATGAGCTTGATAAGCTTTCCGGGGGTGATCATGATGTTTTCCGGTTTAATATCCCGGTGAAGAATTCCGCGGATCTCAGTTTCCCCCTGACCCTGGATTCGCACATTGTGTGCATAGTCAAGGGCACTGAGTAACTGCGTGGCTATGGAGAGAAGTTCCCGTTCATTGATCCTGTTGTTGGAATTGATGTATTCCCGAAGGGTTTCTCCGACAATGTATTCCATTTCTATGTAGAAATAGCCATTGACATGTCCTGTATCAAAAACCCTCAGGATATTGGGATGATCGAAGCGGGCTACCAGTTGAGCTTCCTGCCTGAAACGCACAAAGAAATCTTCTTCATCGGTAAGAGAGGGCTTGAGTATCTTGACTACTCTGTCCAAATCAAAACGGGTATTGTGAGCACGGTAGATAAGTGCCGTGCCACCCTCGTTAAGCTTTTCCAGAATCTCGCAGTTTCCAATGGTTTTTCCAATGAAAGGATCCACCGGAGTAGGCATGGATACCGTTTCCATCTCAGAACTTCCAGATGGCAGTTCATCACCGTAGAAGGTTTTTTTCCCTGTCATTCATCAATCTCCGATCAGGTTTTTCAAAGCCTCTCTGATGACAGCAATTTTCTTTTGAACCCGGGCCTGTGCGCTGTCAAGTTCCTCGCCTGGATCACTGCTGCATGATGCATAGAATTTTATCTTCGGCTCGGTGCCCGATGGTCTGGCAGTGACTACACTGTGGTCTGCCAGAATAAACTGCACCACATTTGAGGATGGAAGATCGATCTCTTTTCTTATCGATTTTTCCTTGACATAATTTATCGTTCCCTCGCGATAGTCTTTTACCATAATAACATCCTGATCTCCAAAAGTACAAGGAGGATTATTACGGATTTTTTCCATAAGATCGTTCATCCGACGAAGGCCGGATTCGCCTTTAAAGGTATTGGAGATAAGCACTTCTTCGAAATAGCCATATTTTTTCCATATCGCTCTGAGCTGATCCCAGAGGGTCTTGCCCTGGCTTAAATAGTAGAGGGCCATCTCTGCAGTCATGGTCGCTGCAGAAACTGCATCCTTGTCTCTGACTTCAGTGTTAACCAGATACCCATAACTTTCTTCGCCTCCACCGATATAGCTTGGACCATCGGCGGACTTTTCAAACTGACCGATCTTTTCTCCTATCCATTTGAATCCGGTGAGGGTATTGTAACATTTTACCCCGAAATCCTGGGCGATAAGGCACTGAAGTTCGGTAGTGACAATGGTTTTGATGAAGGCAGCATTATGAGGAAGTTTCCCAAGTTCTTTACGGGTGCTCATGATATAGTGAGCCAGAAGCGAACCCAACTGATTTCCGGTTATAAGCTTAAACTCACCATTGTCCGGTGCGGCAATTCCAAGTCGGTCTGCATCCGGATCGGTACCCATCACCAGGTCGGCACCAACTTTTTTTGCCAGATCCAGCGCAAGTTTCATAGCTGAAGCCTCTTCAGGGTTTGGATAGCTAACCGAAGGAAAGTTACCATCGGGATTTTTCTGCTCTGGAACAAAAATTACCTCTATTCCCATTTCGCTTAAAGCCCTGGAAACCGGTACAGCACCTGTGCCATTGAGGGGTGTATAAACCACCTTAAGGTCTTTTCCTTTTTCTCTGATTAGTTCCGGACGAAGTGCGCAGTTTTTAACCATGGAGATGAAAGCGTCATCTATTTCTTTATCGATCATAACCAGAAGCTTACGTTTAACAGCTTCCTCTTTGGAGAGAGCAGTGGCGAGTTCTTTAACCGCTCTCACTTCCTGAATAATCCCCCTATCATGTGGGGGGACTACCTGCGCTCCATCATTCCAGTATACTTTGTAGCCATTATACTCGGGCGGATTGTGACTGGCAGTGACCACAATTCCTGCAGTCGCTTTCAGGTAGCGTACTGCGAAGGAAAGTTCAGGTGTTGGACGTAATCCGGTGAACAGATAAGTGCGTATTCCATTGGCGCAAAGCACCAGAGCAGCTTCCAGGGCAAAAAGATCAGAGAAGTTTCTGGAGTCGTAGGCGATTACTGCGGAAGCATCTTTAGCAGGAACCGATTTTTTGATATAGTTGGCTAATCCCTGGGTGGATTTGCGCACCACAAAGGGATTCATCCGATTGTAACCTCCACCGATTACCCCTCTAAGCCCGCCGGTTCCAAATTCCAGCTCAGTGTAGAAGCGGTCACTTAATTCTGTAAAATTCTGCTCTTTTATCAGCTTAACAACCTGATCTCTAAAAAAAGGGTCCCGTTCAAAACCGATATATTCCTGCGCCTTCTGCAGGAACACTTCCTTATTCATATAAAGAACTCCTCTTGGAACGATGCAAACATTCTGCCAGATTAACGGGCAAATTTTTTTAAGGGTTGGGAATTTATAAAAATGGAAAAAATGAGCCCATTCTGGAGCTGACTAACTGTTTATGAAAATAGTTTTATGAATAGAGAGATACTTTAAAAATGTAGGGAGGGGGGAAATTCGAAATTCGAAAAATAGGAAATCCGGAAAAAATGAAATCAAAAGGTTCAAAGAAAAAATCGGGTACTGATTGGGACCGGCTTCCATATCCGGAATTCTTTAATTGATACAGAATTTTCCAGGTCTGTTATAATATCCTTATTTGCTTTGAATGGTATCGGTGGGGAAAATCAGAAGAGGATCGGACCTTATCAAAGGTCCGACCTGAATTACAGTATATCAATTTTGCTCAGGAATTATAAAAAAGACTCCACTGGCGTTTTTCTGGTTGTCGTTTAAAAATATGGAATTTTTGCTTCCGAAAGGAATCCTTTCCGGAATCAGAGTTATTTTCTTTCCAAGCGCATTGTAAAGACCCCGGGAACTCTGTATTTGAAAAGCCGTGCTGGCGGATCTGTTAATCCCGGGATTATTTCTAATATTTACATATTTATCTTCGGTAGTCATCGATAGCTTGACATCTGCTCTTCCGCCATTACTCTGATAAGCCTCAACAACGAATGACACTTCGTAAAAGGAGCCGATATTCATGCCATTTCTTTGCCAGGCATCAAAGTGATTTCCGCAGGTAATTACCCCATCGGTTCGTTTGTTTTGTCTGACACTCCAATACTGCTGGAATGTGGTGTTACCTTTAATGGAGGGGCCGGTTCTGGAGTTTTGATAGATGTCATAGGTTCCACCGTCCGAATCAACTGTACCCTTTTTGCCAACATTTCCGGGTGGTCTCCAAGTTCCCCAGCTTTCTATGATGTAATACTCTGCCAGTGGATTTTCAAACCATCCATAAACGCTTAAGTAAGAGTTCCCCTGGGGTTGGTAATCGGCAGAATAGATTATCACCTGATTTCTGGAGCCAGGGCGGATACCCTTTCGAAACAGGATATTATTTACCTGTCCCCACTCACAACTGAAATCACCACCCTCCTTAAGAGTCATGGTACCGGTACCGTTGTCTTTCCAGTATTCGACATAGTAATCACCCTGTTTTCCGGTTCTGTTAGAAGTTAAAACGGTCCCAGTATTCAACCCGCCGCCTCCAAACTGTGCCGATGCGGTAAACAGGGGTGCCAGCAACACCAAAGATGTTATTTTTAATCGCATAAATACTCCCTGGGTAACTATCCCAAAAACCGTAAGCTGCCTTTGCATCCCGGTTATGCATGATAATCGCCCTTGCAAGGCTAAGGCCAAAGAGCTTCATTTGCTATACCAGGGATAGCTGAGTAATTTAATAATAATATAGTAAGACTACTGATAAAATTCCATTTTGAATTTAAGTATTACCGGAAAAAATATTTCAGAGCTAAGTATCCGGACTGAGAATAAACCGTTATTTATGAAGCCGGTTTTAACTTGAATTCCGCAGTTGAGGTGGATGCAGATGTGTAAGATATTGAGGTGATAGTTTCGGTCTTTGTGATAAATTAACTGCAGATAACATAAAATGTATAGCAACACCACCGAATAAGCTGACACAGAAGAAGAGTTCAATGAATTAAAACAGTCAGGATCGATGCGAGGCGTTTAGCTGCAGTTCTGGAGAAAGATTATTAAAGGAATGTGCTTATCAAATGGCTGTCCTTTTTATCAACAATTATCATTCCCAAAAAATTGACCAGAATTTTCAAAACCGGGAACCTCCATAATAAGCACCAGGAATTTTTTTTAAGTTACATTTCAGTTCAGGAGTCAATCTTTCCCAGCAACCTGAGTAACCCATCCAGAATCGTTAAAGGATGAGGAGGGCAACCGGGAATAAAAAGATCTACAGGAACGATATCCGCTGCGCCATCGCAACATTCCTGGTGTCCGGCAAAGATTCCACCGGAGATGGCACAGGTGCCAACAACAATCACAATTTTTGGATCAGGGACTGCCTGATAGGTTTTCTGTAATGCAAGCTTCATGTTTTTGGATACCGGTCCGGTTACCAGGATTCCGTCCGCATGACGCGGAGAAGCGACAAACTGTATTCCGAAGCGTCCCAGATCCCATCCAACGGTATTCAGAACATTTACATCCGCTTCGCAGGAATTGCATCCGCCGGCACTTACCTGACGCAGTTTCAGAGATCGTCCGAAAATCTTTCTGATACTTTCTTGCAAAGCAGTTGCTAAAAGCAGTTCCTTCTGATCGGAGGATACGGTGAGGTTCTGGCGATTACTGAAAGATAACCGGTAATCACTGGTGAAGGTTATGGCATGTTCAGGGCATGCGTCTGCACAATCGGTACAGAAGAGGCATTTCCCAAGGTCTATAGTAACATTCTCATTTACTTTTATAGCATCGGTAGGGCATGTCTGAACACATTGTTTACAGAGATTGCACTTTGAACTTTCGATACAGGGTCTTCCTCTGAACCGCTCCGGCATGGCAGGCGGTGGTGCATCAGGATACTTGATGGTCCTGTGTTTCTGCTGCAGTCTTGCTAATATCGCTTTTAACATGAAATCAAATTCCTTTACCGTTTCACCCTTGTCTTCAGGTTTACAGATCGTGTCCGCAATAAGATAAATTGAAGCTTTTATTGCATAAGGGGAAATCAGATATCTGCTGATTACGTAAAGCAATGGCCAGTCCGGTCCAGTTATGAAATGACGGGTCCACTATTTTATATCGCACAAAATGACCGTTTTCATCGGTAATAGCCGTATGACAGATCTCTCCCCGCCATCCTTCGGTCAGAGAAACCACCATCTGATGTGGTTTTAATTCTCCGCAGTTTACATGAATTTCCCCTTCCGGCAGATTCTTAAGCTGCTCTCTGACAAACTGCAGGGAATACTGAATCTCCAGCCAGCGAACATAAGCTCTGGCAAAGACATCCCCCGATTTGCAGGTTGCCACCGGGATATGTGAGAAGCAGTAGATGCCGCTGGAGTGATCCTGCCTGATATCACGCATCAGTCCGCAGGCCCTGGCAGGCGGTCCTACCAGTCCAAGTTCAACTGCGTTTTCGGTTGTAAGAGAGCCTGTGTTTTCAAACCTGGCCATCACCGAGGGAGTATCCCATAAGAGATTTACTGCCACCGTAACATCTTTCTCTGCTGCATCCAGTCTGCGCAAAAGATCGTCGATGTGTGCCTGCTGAAGGTCGAAAGAAACACCACCGGCTTTAAGGAGACCCCGACCAAACCGGTTCCCGCACAGTACTGCTGTCATGTTAAGAATATCACCTCGAATCCGGCCACAGAAGCTGGCGGTTGGCAGAAATCCGACATCACCGGATAATGCCCCAAGATCACCGACATGGTTAGCCAGTCTTTCTAACTCCAGAGCAATACCACGAATTGCCTGGGCCCGTGCACTCTGCCGGGAGCCGCTCAGAGACTCAATTATTTGACAAAAACTGGAACCGTGTGCAATCGCTGAGTCGCCTGCGATGTTCTCAGCATAATGAAGGCTTCGCTTGCCAGGTTCTCCCTGAAGGGCTCTCTCTATGCCGCGGTGCTGGTATCCGAGTGCAATTTCCAGGTGAAACACCTTTTCACCATGACATTGAAAGCGGAAATGCCCCGGTTCGATAATTCCGGCATGTACAGGTCCTACAGCAACTTCATGCACCTGTTCACCTTCAATTTTATAGAAATCTCCAACTGCCGGAAGGATCTGCTGCTTTGATGATTGTTCACTTGTCCAGCACTGATTATAACGTACAGGTTTAAGCCAGGGGTGATTGACTGGTTTTAAACCATACTGCTCTGCAATTTCTCTCTCAAACAGGTGAACCTGCGGGCATTGAGGCGTCAATGAAAGGAACTCTTTTGCATGTATTTCTGTACTGCTGATTTTAAGCGAGTTCCCAGTGTCATCAGCTAACACAACATAAAGCGTGAGAGCCTTTGATCTGTTTTTAGCAACTCCGAAATAGGAGGAAACACGCAGGCCCTCCGAAACATTGGAAAGAATCAGTTGATTGAAATCTTCCGAGGATAGTACTGGAATCTCCTCAAGAGCCAGTGCAGATCCATTGAAGGTTTTTAAAAACAGTGATTCTGTTTTTCTTTCTATTACAGACACACTCATGGTTGACCTCCCACAAAGCGGACTGCATCATTAAGCAACCCTGATAAAGGAGCAGGCATATATACTCCCAGGATAAACACAAGCAGCAGTAATCCAATGATCGGACCGCAGGAGGCAAAAGTGTCACGAAAGATCATTTTTTCACGGTTTGGAACAGGTGAACTGCCCTGCAGTGCTTTAAGAATTGGTGACCCCATTCCAACAAAAACCAACAGAAGGAATACAAGGAATAATATTGCAGTAATAAATTTTTCTGCTTCAAAGGCACCGTTAAGAATGTTGAATATGCTTACAAATGGTGCAAATGGGGGAGATCCGGTGATTGCCAGAAATCCAATGAGAAAAATGGTTCCGGAGAATGGCAGTAAACGCATGGCACCTTGCACCTGGTCAATGTTTTTACTGCCGAAAGCACGGTGAATATTTCCAACCGAGAGGAAAAGAATACCTTTTGTTAACCCGTTGGATATGATATGCAACAGGGTTCCAAAGAGAGCCGGAGCGCCTATTCCTAATCCTAAGGTTACGATTCCCATGTGCTCTATGCTCGAATATGCCAGCATCCGTTTCAGATCACGCTGACCGATCATAAAGAGTGCGGCAGTTGCCATGGAAATAAGTCCCATAAACAGCAGTGTTTTTGACATGTAAGCAAATTCTCCGGCAGCATGGCAGATATGATAGATCCGCAGAAAAGCCAGAAAAGCGCAACTGGTAAGTCCACCGGCAAGGATCGCTCCGATTATTCCAGGAGATTCACCGTAAGCGTCCGGTTTCCAGGTATGCATTGGTGCCAATCCCATTTTGGTACCATAGCCTATAAATAACAGAATGAAAGAGAAGTGCAGCCATGTCTTGGAAAGATAAGGTGCGTTTTTCAAAAGAGTAACATAAGATAATGTGGCTTCCTGGCCTCCATGCATAGAGGAGTATGCCATGAAAAAAGTTCCCAGCAGTGCCAAAGCTATGCCTACAGAACTTATCAGCAGATATTTCCACATTGCCTCAATGCTCAACTGATTATGGTTGAAATAGATCAGAGGTGCCGTAACCAGCGTGGTTGCTTCGATTGCTACCCACATAAGAGCCAGATGCTGTGACCAGGTTATCAGACTGACTGCACCTGCAAAAGCAATAAGACAGGCACAGAACACACGGTTATCTCTTTCTTTTCTGTATTGAAGGTATGAAACAGCATACAGGGAACAGAAGAAAAAGAGAGTATTTACCAGCAGAAGTACTATTTTCCCGAGCGGATCCAGTACCAGCCAGTCGTTAGTGACTGTCAGTTCCGGTTTGACCAGAACCAGAATGGTAAAGAAGAGCTGAGGCAGGGCGGTCAAGGGAAGAAACAGAGGTCGCCAGCGGTTTGATTTAAAAATGGCAGCAGCACCCGCCATCAGAATTGGAAAAAAGATAAGCAGAAAGGCCATAACTTATTCCTTAAGTGAGCTCAAAATGCGAGTATCCATGGTGGAAAAGGACTTGTTGATTTTGCTGATAATAATACAACTGACAAAGATTGCTACAAACACATCGAGCAGAACGCCCATCTCAACCACCATGGGCATGGCACCCAATAACAGAACTCCAAAAATGTAAATACCATTTTCCAGGATCAGATAACCTATAACCTGTGTCAGAGCTTTGAACCTGGTGGTCAGAAGGATAAAGCCGGTAAGCATTGTAGCGATAGCTGATGGGACGATCAGTTTCCCATTATGCTCAGGAACCAGGGGCATCTGACTGGTGAAGAGAAGTGCAAAGGTTGTGGCGATTGCTCCCAATATCAGTGATGGGATTATGCCGATCAGTGGTTCTACTTCCTTCTTGATCTGGACATCGAGTAATGCACGGGACATCATGTTTGGTATGAGAATGCCTTTAAGCACAATTGCAGTAAAGGATGCCAACAGTAGCGGAACATTTAAATGCGAGTGCATTAATAAAGGAAGAAAGCCAAGCAGAATTCCCTGAATAGCCACCGTATGTATTATTGACTGGATTCGGCTTGATCCAAGAGAGAAGAAATTAAGTACCAGAATTAATACCAGAAGAGAGTTTATTATGTTAGCCATAGTGATCACCTGAATAAAAGGACAAATCCAAAAGCACAGAAAAGCATTGCACTGATTAACAAATAGGGTACATGCATCATCTGAAGTCTGGCCATGATCGATTCTATAATACCTGTTATAAAAGCCAGTCCCAGCATCTCACATATAAAGAGCGGCCAGTTCATCCATACATTTTCGATCTGAAATGGAAAAATTATATGTAAAAGAACTGTGCCAAGGATGAACATTTTGAGTGCAGAAGCATAGCTGATGATTCCAAATAGCGGGCCGCTGTGATCCAGTACCATGACTTCATGGATCATAGTGAGTTCAAGATGTGTATTGGGGTCATCTACAGGTATTCTGCAACATTCTGCCAGCAGCACAATAAACAATCCGATGGCAATCAGAACCAGCGGTGCAGCTATATCAATCGACAACTCTTTCAAGGGGCTGTGAAGCATGGTGGATAAAGAGAAGGAACCGGACATTTTGACCAGCACTGCGAAAGCGAAAAAAAGAGCTGGCTCGGAGAAAGTGGCGAAAGTAACTTCTCTGGCAGATCCCATACCTTCGAATGATGAACCAGTATCCAATGCTGCTGCAGTGGTAAAAAAACGGGACAGTCCAAACAGATAAGCAAAAAGAATCAGATCACCGGTAAAAGAAACCGGTGCATCAAAGCGACCCATGGGAATCAATAAACCAGCAATGAACATGGTCATCAATGTAACAACCGGACCGACACGAAAGACCCAGGTGGTAGTATCGCTGAAAACCATACCTTTACGCATCAGTTTTATTATATCATGGTATGGCTGCAGTAAAGGCATACCCACCCGGCCAGCAAACCAGGCCTTGGTCTTATTGATAACGCCGAAGAGAAGCGGCGGCATAAGAATCAGTAAAAGTAAATGTATTATAATCAATTAATATCTCCCGGATTCATGCGTATCAATTTTTAAACCAGTTGTAAATGAGTTCTTTAAAAGGCATCTGAATACATATCATCAGAAACAGGGTAATTAATATATACAGTATGTAATGCTGTATCAAACCGTGCTGAAAGCGCCGAAACCATCCGCAGAATTGCCTGAACAGATTATTTGCCGGAACAAGAAATCTGTCAAGGACAATTTCGTCAATATGACTTATCATTTTCTGAGGTTTAGGGAAATATTCTTTCAAATGAGGATTGTGCTCGCGGGGACGAAGAAGCCAACTGAAAAGCAAAACTATTGATTGTGCGAATGATGAAGCAGTGTACTGCATCCTGCTATCCGGTTTTGCATAGCCGCAATCCCAGGTCCCTGCAATCTGTATTTTCTTTTTGCCACAAAGAACAACCAGACTGATTATCAGAACACCTGCAATCATGGCAAATGAAAGAATACTGATTTTAAATAAGGGCAGAACAGTATCCGGCCCAATGTCTGTTAAGAGCATGGATGGATTCCAGATTGCAACTGCTTTCGATAGAATACCAGTGAAAAGCATTGGAGCAATTCCAATAACAATACAAAGCCCGGCGAGAATAAACATGGGTAATGTCATAAACAAAGGAGATTCATGATGATTATTGGAACAGTTGGAGCGGGGTGAACCCAGGAATACAGCTCCATATACCTTTACAAAGCAGGCTGCTGCAAGCGCTCCGATAGTTGCAAGGACAGGAACACCGAGTGCGACTGCCAACCCATCAGGACCATTTGTAAGGATCCGTAGGAAACCCAGATATACATACAATTCACTTATAAATCCGTTAAGGGGTGGTAATCCGCAGATTGCGACAGCACCGATCAGAAACAATGTTGCTGTCAGAGGCATCGATTTGGCAAGGCCTCCCAGCAGGTCAATCTGACGGGTTCGGCTGTTATGAACAACAGAACCTGCACACAGAAAAAGGAGTGACTTGAAAAAACAGTGATTCCAGACATGCAACAGACAACCGGACATCCCTAATACGACTAATACCGGTTTATCATAGGACTTCCCCAGTAAGGCTATCCCCAGTCCCATCAGAATGATTCCAATATTCTCTATGCTGTGGTAAGCAAGAAGCCGTTTAAGGTCATGCTGACCAATGGCAAAAAGGACTCCGGCCAGTCCGCTTACCAAACCCAGTACCACTATTATACTTCCCCAGATATGAGGGATTTCTGCAAATAAAGACAGCCATCTTACCAGACCATAGATACCCATTTTCAGCACAACACCGGAAAGTATAGCTGAAACATGACTTGGGGCAGTTGCATGTGCTGCCGGTAACCAGAAATGAAAAGGCATTATTCCGGCTTTAAGACTAAAGGCCAGGATAGCGAGGAAGAAGAAAACATTCAACAATGTAAAACTGAGAGAATTTTCGGGAATGGGTTGTAATGCAAATGAGCCACTTTTCCAGCGCCATAATGAGAAGAGCGCCAGAAGAGACAATGTTCCCAAATGAGTTGAAATCAGGTAAACCCAGCCGGCTTTTCGATTTTCCGGACGATTATCTTCTGTAGTAACCAGGAAAAAGGCTGAAAGTGCCATCAGTTCCCATCCCAACAGGAAAGCCATGGCATGTCTGCTTATGACCAAAAGTGCCATTCCCCCAACCATGCACCCCCAGAAAAAAAACAGCCTTTTTGAGTTCGAAGGATGTCGGTTTTGAGGCCAGTATCCCAATCCATAAAGCGAACCGAGTCCACCAACCAGAAATACCGGTACCAGGAAAAATGCACTAAGTCCATCTATTCCAATAGTACTGTTGCCCATTACCGGCCAGGGGAAAGTCAGGATTGGATTTTCGGTGGAAAAAAAGGCCAGAACACTGCCCCAAAGCCCCGAGACTGTGCTGCAGCACATCAATCCTGAAGCGATTTTCTGTCCCCATTTAGAATTGGAGGAAAGGAAAATTCCGGGGAACCCACTTATCATTGCAAAAATTATTGCTGCGCAAATTAATAATAGAGACATAGCTTTTAAACCAGGATTTAATTTGTGTTACCGTTATGGGTTAACGGCTAAATGTTTTGGTATACCATTATCCTGAGATCTGCCTTATATGAAGGTATTGGGAGGATAAGTGCAAAGATAAAAGTAAACTGCTTCATAGTTTTTCACTGCTGTAAAAAACATCTCATTTCAAAAAAGTGTATAAATATAGTTATCCGGCAATATCAGAAGCAATTTGTGGCTTTCAATTCAGAAAGGCGATTAATTTTGGCTGAGTAGTTTTTTGTAGATCATAAAATCACTTTCCAGAAAACAGCAGAACAGAATTTTTATAATCGGACCGTTCTGTTCAATGAATCTGCAACAGGAATTAATCGCGATATTGGCAGCAGGTTCTGCGGGAAAGCCATATACACCAGTGCTTATACAGGGGAAAGCGATGCTCTGACAGTTATACTTTTTTGCAAGACTGAGAGATGACAGGTAGCAGCTTTCAAGAAGTGATTCTTCGTTGTTTTTACCTCCCCTCCAAACCGGACCAACCGTGTGAATTACATATTTTGCGGCAAGATTATATCCTGAGGTAATTTTGGCCTCACCGGTTTTGCATCCGTCAAGTTTGCGGCACTCTTCAAGAAGTTTAGGACCTGCAGCCCGGTGAATCGCTCCATCAACTCCGCCTCCTCCCAAAAGACTCTGGTTGGCTGCATTTACTATAGCATCTACTTCCAGCCGTGTTATATCACTGAGGATTGCGGTCATAAAGCGGTTTTTATCCATAGAATAGAATCCTTTTTTTCAGTTTTTACCGGGTTTATGTGCTTCTTTAGAAAATAGAATAAGTTCAGTGATTCGGTATAAATCTTGCCCTGTTATTTATTCATTAATAATTCCACTAAAATAGAGCTGCAGATTAATATGGAAAACATGCCTGAAGCGCTGGAAGAGAGTTATATACTTCTTTTCTTACTGCAATTTTTCCTGCTTTTAGTTTTTTCCCGGTTGATGGATTTGCTTTTTACTAAAATACGTCAGCCCACTGTTACCGGCGATGTGTTAGTGGGAGTTATTTTAGGCCCTAGCATTTTAGGACGTTTCTGGCCATTTGCTTATCAGAAAATATTCCCCCCTGATCCATTGCAGGTGGCTATGCTGGATACGGTTGCCTGGATTGGCATCTTCTTTCTGCTTTTGGTAACCGGGCTTGAGGTTAATTTATCACGTGTGTGGAAACATCGGGGGAAAGCCTTCTGGATCGCCATGTCAGATATTGTGGTTCCAATAGTGCTTTCTGCTGCTGTGCTTTTTTTCCTGCCTTCTCGCTATTTAATCAACCCTGAACAGAGATTTCTTTTTGTAATCTTTATCAGTACCATAATGACCATCTCTGCCATGCCGGTTTCTATACGGGTAATGCATGATCTTAAGCTCCTGCGAACAGATTTGGGTTTTCTCACCATTTCAGCATTGTCAATCAATGATATTGCCGGCTGGATAGTATTCACAATTATATTGGGAATGTTTGCTCATGGTAGTCCGGACTTGCCTTTTGTGATGTGGCTGGTGATCTCTACCGGTCTTTTTTTGCTCCTGGCAACTACTGCAGGAAAAAGACTTATTGGAAAAATCCTGTCAGTTATTCAGAAAAAATCCATTGATGCTTCCGGACCTGCTCTGTCGGTGGTTTTATCTGCGGGTTTGCTTTTTGGAACCATAACTCAGCAGATTGGGATTCATGGCCTGTTTGGGTTCTTTGTTGCAGGACTGGTGGCTGGTGAGGCTGCTGATTTGCCTGAGAAGACCAGATTTACCATAGATCAATTTGTCAGTTCTGTTTTCATTCCCATATTTTTTGCCAACATCGGTTTAAAAATCGATCTGTTTAAGAGTTTTGATTTTTTTCTGGTGCTTTTTTTTATCATAATGGGTATTACCGTTCGTTTTCTGGGAGCTTATATAGGAGTTCAGATAGCCAGAATACCTAAAGCTCAACATTGGCCTGTTTCTGCCCTACACACTCCAGGGGGCGAGATGCATATAGTGGTAGGTACAATTGCGCTTGATTTGCAGCTTATAAATGAAACGGTCTTTGTGGCTATAATAGCTTCGGCAATTATCTCTACTATGACTCTGGGACCGGCCCTTTCATTTTTGATAAAACGGTTAGCCCCTTCAAAGACAGTTCAATTCCCACCCGAAGCGGTTTTGGAGTTAAGCGATGGGTCCAAATCAGAAGCGCTTAAGAGTCTCAGTGAATCTGCAGCAAGGATTGTTGGTATCGATGCTGATGCCATTTACCAACGGGCTAAATATAGAGAAGATGGGATGAGTACCGGTATGGAAATGGGTATAGCCATTCCTCATGCCCGAATAGCTGATTTAAAGAGATCAGCAGTAATTTTTGGTCGTTCCAGAACCGGTATCGATTGGAACAGCCCTGATGGCCTTCCGGCAAAACTGATTTTCTTTATCGTCACCCCTTTAGATCAGGCAGACACTCAGCTTCAGATTTATCGTCAGTTGGTGAGTGTGCTCTTAAAAAAGGAATACAGGGAAACTATAAAAGAGACAGCTGATATTCTAAGGGCAACCGAAACACTCAATGAGGGATTAAGGGTTACGGCAATTGCGGGATGAAAAAACTGAAACATCTGCTTTTCAGCTTACTCCATTTTTAAAATCATAACACGTTGATCTTTACCCCGAACCGTAACTGCCAATTGGAGCCGGGAATCCGCTCAGGTGCCGGTAAATTTGAATCCTTTTCGTAAACGACAGTTTTATTATCCAGAATATTTTTTTTAGTAGTAAAACTCAGTTGTTCGAATGCCAGCTCACCATACAAAGTAAATAAATCGGACAGGGGAAAATTGGCTCCTGCTAAACCCAGTAATCCAAATTTTGCAGAGGTTTTAATTTTCCCATCCATAGTTTTTGTATTGGACAAATCACCAACCTGGGAGACGACCTTTTGTTCATATTTCCATGAGTTCCAGAAAAAACCTATACCCACACCTGTATACATGGTTATCAATTCCAGAACTTCAAAGTGCGGTACAATCAATGCTTTTAATCCCCACAGGCTGGATTTGTAGGTGGTGTTTATCTTTAGATCCGAAGTTTCTTGGAATGTTTTGAGTCTGGGGATATTACCTGAAATTCCAAGGCCTGCCTGAAGTGCAATATTGGGCATTAAAAAATACTGTATACCAAGATCCAATTTTAATCCACGACCAAAATTGAAATAGGAATCCTTCTCTTCAGTGGTGTCTACTCCACCGGGAACATCATTTGTTTTAAAAGATGAAAACAATTTGCCACCGGTTGAAAATCCAAGGCCCATGGACCCATAGACATTAAGCGTTTCATTATTCTCTGCTACGACAAAAGCAGATAAAAACAAAAACCAGAAAGCATTCTTTTTTATCATAGTTGTCCTTTTTTTTAGAAATTCATCAGCAATAAACTTTGTAATCGATTTCTGGAAAAATGTTATTGTGTGATTCCAACAGAGAAACAAAATTCTCATCAACTCTATCTGAACAGATATCCTCATAAAGTCTGAGGAAATTGGCAATGTGCTCTTTTGTTCTTCTTACTGCGTATTGGACCATTGTCCCGTTTTTCATTATAAATGCCCAGTCACTTGATTCTGCCAGAAGAAGTTCGCGGGCCATCTGGTTTAGTGCACGTTTGGTAATACCCTCTGCCTGTGGCTTTGACCTGGCCAGTTCAACCATTCTCTCTTCCATTCGGTGAAGGTGTCTGTAGATCCAGTCGTTGTTTTTGTGCAGCCAGACATCGGAGTAACCTCCTTCACCCCAGCTGGAAAATGATGGCTCTGCAACCTGGTTTGAAGGGTATAAAGAGAGATAATCTGAAGGGGTAATCATCTGGATGGTATTCTGTTCGAATACAATCTTTCTAATCAGAAAATTTAACCATTCCGGTCCCTCATACCACCAGTGACCAAAAAGCTCTGCATCGTAAGGGGCGACAATTATGGGCGGGCGGTCCATTATTGAATAAAGATATTCAGCCTGTTTTTCCCGATTGAACATAAAATTGCCTGCATGCATTGCTGCAACCCGCATAGCATCATCTCTGTTATAGGGTAACTTTTCAGCGCTTTTGTTGGTTATCCGATAATACTTAATTCCTGTATTGATACGAATCCCAATGGGGTCGATATAGGGAGCGATATAATCCATCTCCAAATCAAATCCTATATCCCTGTAAAAATCTCTGTATGCGGGGTCTCCAGGGTAACCTTCCTGTGAACTCCATACCTGGCGCGAGGATTCTGCATCCCGGCCGAAAGCTGCCACCGGAGCGCCCTTACAATATACCGGTGCGAAAACTCCAAATTGAGGTTTGGGTTCTGCAAAAAGAATCCCATGTGTTTCAGCAAAGAAATAACGGATTTTTGCTTCTGATAATATCTTTTCCAGACCGGGATAAAAACCGCATTCTGGTAACCAGATACCTATAGGATCTCTATCAAGGAATTTACGATAGGAATTAACAGCGGTGATAATTTGAGCGCGGACAGCATTGGGATTTAGCTGCATGTTTGGTAAAAATCCATGAGTTGCACCACAGGTGATTATCTCAAGGTGCTCTGAATCCTGGAATTTTTTAAAACCCTTAAGTACATTACCACCATAAATGTTCTCGAAAAGATTTCTGCACATTAAAAATCTGCCCAAATAGAATTGAGCAGTGGAGTGAAATTCTGGTTGCTTAGCGGTGCGTTCGATCTCTTTTTCTGCCAGTTCGATCAGTTTGTTAATGTGGCGCAGATAGCGTTCCTGAAGCAGTGAATCACTTAGCATCGAACAGAGCGGAGGGGTGAGAGACATTGTGAGCCGAAAAGGAATCCCGTCATCAACAAGATTGTCAAAAAGGGATAAAAGAGGCAGATAAGTCTCGGTAAGTGCCTCATAAAGCCAGTTTTCCTCCATCATGTAATCACATTCAGGATGCCGAACGAAAGGCAGGTGTGCATGAAGAACCAGACACAGGTAGCCTTTAGGATTATTTTCGTATCTATTCATAGATAATATCCTCAATTATCCTAAGCAGATGATGCTCTTGGGATAAGCCGCAGCTTCACAAAAGTGATCACATTAAAGATGCTTTTTCAGGATTAATTTTCATAGGATGCAGAACCAAGGTACTGATTATAATTTCCGGTGCATGACTTATTATCGAACTCCATAGAGGAATCTTTTCTATTTTTCTCCTGACTGCATCCTTCTTTATCCTCAAAATACTCATTGGCAGCGACCAGATCATCATTACTAAAAAGATTGGCTTCAGAGTTGTGGGAAAAAGTATCAATTATTTCATGAGATGCCAAAAGAATATCATCTCCCCTTTCGGTTTTTTGAACTATTTCCATGATATAAGCATCTTTTGCATTCGGCATTTCAATAACCATATCTCCAACTGAATTATTGATCAGGAACTTAATATCTTTATCAGGACCATAAAATGGATAAACAGCATCATCTTCAGGCAGATCTGTCAGTTGATCATTTTCCAAAGGAGCCTTTTTCCTGATCCGAAGAAATAAATTCTGGTCAGTTTTTGCCTCATTGACCTTTTTGGCCACATAATCCGGAGGAAGTTCCCAATATGTAAACAAGAAATCTGGATTAATCGGGAGTGCACAAATATAAGATTCCTGATAGTTATCCGGAATATCGGTGCTGAAACTGTACATAGGAGAACTGTTTTTAATATCCGGATTTATGCTTCCGGTTTCTGAGAGAAAATACTTTTTTAAAAGACCCAGTCTGTGGGAGTGAGACTTAAACTTATGTCTCCTGCGTAACTGTTTTTTGTCTTTTCGGTAGAAATCCCTAGAAGCGAGACCCCTGCGGGTGATTTTTCCAAGAGAATTTCTACCTGACTTTCTGGCCATTGCAAATCCGGAAGAGCAGAAAAAAGCGCCTGATGCAAGAATATATCAATAATTGGTATCAGTTGATTGATACCATTTTCGACCAGCATTAATACCTAATTGAATTTTAAGGAATTCCTCTTTGTTGTTTTTGTAAGCGCTGTCCCATCTTTGTCCATATTCAAAGAAAATATCAAACAACCCCCCACCCTGGCGCAAAGGCAAACCAATTCCCAGCGAAATACCAAACTCTGAAGCAGTCGGTACGGGAAGTTGATTGAAACGGAACCCTGCCCGGTATTGCATGGTTTCATAATATTTGGGAGAAAGAAGATTTGGAGCTGGAATAAACTGCGCTCCTATCGAAAAGCCAAATGCATTGTCTACTTCTGTATTGTTCTGCGAGATATATTTATTCCATATTTCAGTTTCAAAATCTGCAGCACATAACCATTGTGGTGAGATCTGATAAGACAGTCCAAATCCTATGGAAGGAGCAGGTCTCATAATATAGCTATAGTTTTTTGATGTTCCCTCCAGTGAATCATTTAAAACAGTATTATTGACATTATGAACAACTCTGGCATCGCTTTCAAAGAAATATTGTCCGGACATCCCTAAGGTAAAATTCTTAACAGGTACCTGAATGCCTCCAGAGATGCTATTTGTGGCAAATGAAACAGAGGTTGAATCTAAAATTTCACCAGGGAAAGTACCACTCATCATTCTTATCTTTTCGGTGACAGGATTATAATAAAACCGCTGGTAAGCGATACCGATTTTAACAGTTTTCATTATGTCGTATCCCCAGCCTGCTCGCCAGACAGTTGAACTGCCGGTGCGGTACAAGGCAACTTTGGCAGTGTCATTTTCAATCAAATACTTTGAATTGGCATTTGTAGTCTGGGTAATAGAAAAACCTATTGTTCCCCATTTTTTCAAAGGGAAACAGAAAGAAAGTAAGTGCGGATTTAATGTCAGATGATTGGTTTCTTTACCAGCATCTTTAATATTGGTAAAATCAAGAAATGCATGAGCTGTAAAAATTGCGCTATTAATTGAACCAAGATTTGCCACGTTATCTGCCATACCCAGATATTCATTGCTGATTCCGATTCCAGCTCCTCCCATGGATAAAGACAGGCCAGTGCCTGTTTGCAGAGCAATACCATAGGGAAAGCGCAGTCCCAGCAGTGATTGAGAATAAGCCGAAACAACAGATAACAGACTGATAGTTATAATGGTATAAAGAGAATACTTTCTTATCATGTCATTCATTCTATTCTAAAGTGGTTAAAATCGCCTTGAACTCAGGGTTGTTCCACAATACTTCTTTCCATTTATAATCATTACCAGAAAGCTGCAGGTAGAGGTAAACCGTTGATGGGCGTGATGAGGATAATTTTTGGAATATATCTTCCAGGTTTCTGAGAACAAACTTATCATTGGGAGAACCGGTCGAATCTGTAGAAACCGATTTCTCTACTCTTCTAAGAGTCTGTTCGTAAAATGCCGAATTGTCCTCGTAGAGCTTATCGGATAAGTAATAGATTACATTGAGCTTATTCAATGTTTCATCGTCACTGTTATTATAAACGTTCTTATAAGCTTTGGGGGTTATGGAGAAACCTGCAGAAAGAATCCGAAAGGATTTAAATGAATCCAGTGACTTCCACAGATTGCTTATATCCAGCTTAAATACAGCGATGCGCTGAGTAGCAAATGATGAAACCGGTATTTTTGCGATCGAGTCGATATTGTGATCGATTGCCACATAATTGGTGTAGCTGGGAGAAATACTTACCCTGATAGAGTCAGGCCCTTTTCTGGCAAAGAATTTCATTGTAGGTGCGGTCGACAGATGTGCCACAGTGTTGGAATCATCGTTAAAAAGATAGAACCTAAGGTAAGTCTTGAGCAAATCTTTACAGGAATCAGTGGCACAAATGTTTAGTTGTGCTTTTGTGCTGGAGATAAAATTTTCTATCGCAGCCAATATTGTAGTACTATTGGATGAACCATAGTAAAGAGTCGAATCAGTGCTAAGATAAAGAGAAGTAATCGGGAATTGTCTGGCAAGGGGGGTACGTGAAATGCTGTCTGCATTGATGCAGGCGTACAGGTCCAGTTTTTTTGCAATTTCGGCATGTTCACTGGTATCCTTATATGTATACACCTGCAGACTTATGGAATCGATTTTAAAAGTGGATGTGTCAGTGATTTCTATGCCAAATTTGTTTAAAGTATCCCAATTGAACTCATATTCAATAAAACCGGAAGCTGTCACATTGTCTTTTGTTCCAACAGAAATAGATGATCTGTGGATCCCGAAATTAGAGCCATTCTGATCAGGAATACTGAAAGCACTTACTACAATCATCGAATCCAAAGATTTAAAGTTCTGGTTCACATCCGTTAATGAGGGATCAATATCATTTATAATGTCTTTACCCAAACCGGTTGTTTCATCAAACCGCGAGCAGAAAAGTAGAAGCATTAATGATAGTAGTATTGAAATTAAACAGTTGATTTTTTTTAACATGACACCTGCCGAGGAAGAACTGGTGGTTTAGAAATATTTCTGGTACAGCGGATCAGTACCAGCATATAATGTGAAAGAAAAAATAGAATTGCGATTTCAAAGAAGTCAAAAGATTCTAATCTTTTTTAATTTTTTCAATGCTATAGCAATAATTTAACCGATAATCAGTTTTAAGGACCTTCTTAGCTAAATAATTATATAAATCGCCTTTTAGTTAAGCTTACTCATTAAGTATTTTTCCCAAAATATAAATTACAGGTATAATGTAGTTTCAGCACAACAGGAATTCCAATGATTATTTATAGTCAGAGTAATTCCAGCTTTAAAAATAAAGTGATTCAAAGTCCCCATCTTTCCGGTTTTTTATGCAGAATATAGCAAACAAATTACCATCGGAATGCAATATACTGATTGTTGATGATGAAGTATTAATCAGTAACATGCTCAAAGATGTGCTGAAAACCAGATATAAAGTAAGAAGTTGTCAGAGCGGTAAAGAAGCATTTGCATTGATCGATGCCATAGATTTCGATGTTATAGTCACCGATTTGAAACTGCCTGATATCTCAGGAATTGAAGTGCTTCGTTATGCCAAGACTAAGGATGAATACACCGAAGTAATTGTAATAACCGGATTTGCCTCACTTGATTCTGCCACTTTGGCAATCAATCTGGGGGTATATTCTTATCTTGTGAAACCACTGTCTCTTCCGGTTTTCATGATACAGGTCGAACGGGCAGTGGCCACCAGATTGTTTCATTTAAAAAGCCTCAGGCTTATGCAGCAGTCTGATATGATGGAGCCTGAAGCCAAAGGGCATCTTTCTGACATAACTTCACTTTATTTTTTCCTCCGTAAGCTCATGCTTTCACTGGAAGTTCCTGAAATAATGCGGATTACTCTTGAGGAGGTTAATCAGAAAACAGGTGCAAAACTGTCTGTTGTTTGTGTAAATCTGCTTGGATTCTCTGAACTTTTTTCTATGCCGGCAACCGGGGAACTTGATGAGAAACTGTTATGGGAGCTGCTTTCCCGCGTTTATAAAAAAGGTGAACAGCACATTGACTGGAATAAATTTGTCAGCAGAGAGATTCCTTTATACCTGTTTAAAGGAAAACAGGGTGAGCCAATTGATACAGACCCATTAATACCGGTACATGTTCCCATGATGGTTACCGATAGACCAATAGGATCACTGACCGTCTTTTTTGAAGATCTCTCCGTTTATCATCAGGATCAGAATCTTTTTCTCTACGTGTTTTCTTCTATAGTCTCCTCAATAGTGGAACATGGCTATTCTGCCTTGCAGGCCAGACAACAGGCTAAAACTGACAGTCTCACTGGTATTGCCAATCACCGTCTTTTTCATCAGACCCTTGAGAGGGAGATTGCACGTGCCAATCGAAAGAAAGGTCACTTCGCTTTAATTTTAATCGATATTGATGATTTTAAAAAGATAAACGACACTTACGGTCACCAGGTAGGCGATGCTGTGATAATTGATCTGACCAGACGCATCTCCACGATTATCCGCACTGGTGATGTGCTTGCCCGTTATGGAGGAGAAGAGTTTGGGATCATTCTTCCGGATACCGATCTGTTTGGAGCCGAGACTTTAGCAACAAGGGTTCTTACTTCGGTTTCATCCAGCCCTCTTATCTATTCTCAATTCAAGATAAATTACACTGTGAGCATAGGATTTGTGGTTTACGAAGGCTCTGAGCCGGTAAAAAAAGACAAGCTGATCGCTGTTGCTGATGCTGCATTGTATGATTCGAAGCGAAATGGTAAAAACAGAGTATCACTGGGTCATCTTGCAATATGAAAATTTCTGATGGAATTATCTCTTTGGTAACTTACGGATACAGTTGTTTTCTAACACTGATTCGCTTTGCAGTCTTTCCATTTCTTAAAAACGTGGACCGAAAAAGGAAGTGGGACCTTGCCGGACGACAGAAGATACCTGCTGCAGTAAGAGATTCCCGTCACAAAAAGGTGGTTTGGGTTCACGCTGCATCGCTGGGGGAAGCAAAACTGCTTTGCAAATTTTTGTCAATACTTGAACAGCGTAACCCCGATGATATGTATGTTGTGACAGCGGTTACCAGAACCGGTGTCCAATATCTGGAAAAGAACTCACCGCATACCGTATGTGCAATCGGTTTTTTCCCTTTGGACACGATCCCTCTCATGAGAAAAATAATCACTCATTATAATATCTCAAGGGTTTGGCTTCTGGAGACCGAACTGTGGCCATCGATGCTCCTGGCACTTAAGCAGCTCTCGATACCGGTGGGTATAGTCAACGGTCGCATCGAAGAAAATTCATTTGTAAGATATCGCCGTTTCAGGTTTCTTCTGCAGAATTTTTTCGAACGTTTTGACACAGTGATGGTTCAGAATGAGACATATGCAGAACGGTTCAGAATTCTTGGGGTAAGAAATGAGTGCATTCATGTTACCGGGAATATTAAAGGGCATATCATCATTAAACGGCCGCCGATCAATGACTGGAAAAGCATCCGTCAGGGACTTGGGTTGACAGAAGATGATCTGGTGATATGTTGCGGATGTATTCATGCCGGAGAGGGTGTTGTGATCCGGCAATGCTATGATACATTGAAACGCAATGACATTGACTGCAAAATGATCATAGTACCCAGATATCTTAACGAAGTGCAGGAATTGATCAGGGAAATCGGTGATGATCTGCTGCATCTTTACGATATTACCACTATGCATAAATGGCAAATGTGTGTGATTGAGAAGATGGGAATTCTTGATGACATGTATTTGATTGCAGATGCAGCAGTTGTTGGTGGCACCTTCTCTGATATCGGCGGTCACAATGTCTGGGATGCAGCTCGTTTTGCAATTCCGGTATTCTTTGGGCCTGACTATCGGACACAAGTTGATGGATGTGAAAAACTGACAAATAACGGAGTAGGATTCAAAGTTCATGATGGTGTGGAGCTGGCTGATTTGATAGTAGATGTACTGAAACGAGAGCCTAAAAAATTTATGCAGGCGCAATTGCTTTTTATGGAAAAGATCAATAATAGTCAATCTGTGCTGGGGCCGTTATTACCATGATCGCTCATGTTCATTTTTTCTGTGGTGATGAAACTGTGGGCAGAGAGCGCGCTAAATTGAAACTGATAAACAGTATTAAGGAGCTTCACGGAAACGTCACTACAGAAAGCTTCGATTCAGAGACGGATGATTTCTCTGCATTTATCGAAAACGTCCTTACTCCTTCCCTTTTTCAGGATATACGGGTGTTTCAGATTCATCGGGCTCAGCGTCTCAGTGATGATGAATTAAAGAGCCTCAACCATCTGCTGGATGCTCCTCCCCCTGACACATACATTATCATCGAAATTGATGAGGAAAAAAAGGGAAAAGGTGATTATAAAGCCTTTAAAAAATTTAAAATTGAAAAAAGGTGCGGATCTAAAGAAAGTGATTATGTCTTTCTGGAGTTCCCCAAACCTCCTGAGTATCGAATCGGAGCCTGGCTGGTCGAACAGTTGCCCCGGCTCTTCAATCGGTCTATTTCAAAGGTTGATGCAGATTTTTTAGTTGACCTGGTTGGTAATGACTTAAACATACTTTACTCAGAATTACAGAAAATTGATACCCATCTGCCGGCTGGAATGCCGGTAGAACGTCAGATAATCGAAAAAATTGTTGGCGCTTCAAGACAGATGACCGTTTTTGAGCTTGCAACTGCTCTGGCTCAGCGTCAGTTCCCCCGGGTGTTGCAGATAATAGATTCGCTTTTCAGCACCAGTGCTTTTGTACCTGCAATAGTATCTGCCATTTACAGGCATTTCTGGGCCATGTTTCGAATCCGATGCTTTGGCAGTGCCAATCCTCAGATAATAAAGAGGTTTGAAAATGCAAAGGGGTATAACAACTCCGATCAGAAAGAGTGCGGTTATGCTATTGGTCGGGCAGCCGGACTTCTGGGGGAAGGGGAGCAGGGAAAAGTTTACCCGGTAATTATTGCATCTGGAATCGTATCACAGGCTAGGAAATTTACCGATGAGGAACTGAAGCTGATTTTCAGGTGGCTTCTGGAATTTGATTATGGAATAAAAACCGGAAAGATTGAAGGTTCACAGCAGGATTTACAGATGCTTTGCTTTAAGATTAACAGAGTTACAGAACTGCTCAGGGATGGGATTGCAGGTTGAGATATTTTTTCAGAGTCGAATATGATGGAAGCAGATTCGGAGGATGGCAGCGTCAGCCTAATGCAGTGACCATTCAGGAATTACTGGAAAAAGCGTTTGAGACTGCATTGCGGGTACCGGTTTCCATCGTAGGTGCAGGACGTACTGATGCAGGAGTTCACGCAAAAGGGCAGGGGGCGCACCTGGATATTGAAAATCCAGTGGATATAAGACGTTGCGAATGTTCAATCAATGCACTTCTGCCCAGTGAAATCGCTATATATAATTTACAGCAGGTTAGCGATTCATTTCATGCCCGGTATTCGGCAATCAGCCGTCGTTATGAGTATCTGATGTGTACCAGGAAAAGACCATTAAATATGAAAAAAACATGGATGTTATTCTACGATGTGGATTGGGGCCAGGTCAGAAAAAATCTTCAATTTCTTAAAGGAACTCATGATTTTACCTCATTCTGTGCATCCGGAAGTGAAGCACCCAGTAATATCTGTACTGTGAAAAATGTTTCTCTGGAAGATGAGCAGGGATTTATCAAATTTACTATTGAAGCCGACAGGTTTATCTATAAAATGGTAAGGACGATTGTTGGAACATTGATAGAAATCGGACGGGGGAAAATAAAATTATCCATGCAGGAGATAATTGCAGCTAAAAATAGAGAATTGGCAGGCGAAACAGCGCCCCCTTTTGGCCTTTTTCTAGAGAATGTTTTTTACCCGGGGGTTATATGAAAAGAAATTCTGATGGCAAAACCGCAGTGTACCTGCTTTTCCTTGTACTTGGTATCGGCTTTGGATTAATCACCGGTGGAGAATTTATGCGTCGCATATCAAGTGGGCAGTTCAATAATCTCTTTGGTACAAAGAATCAGAGTACTGAAACCGTTATCGACAGCATCACAGTTCAACCTTCCGACACCAGTCGATCCGAAAAAAAAGTTCAGGAAGATGTTCTGGATACCAGGAGAAATGCTATCGTAAATGCTACCAGAAAAGTTGCTCCCTGTGTAGTTGGTATTGTGGTAACCCAGATCCAAATGGTAAAAAACCACTATCAGACCGATGACTTCTTTGATTTCTTTTTCGGGCCTGAGCTTATGCCCAGATACCGTGAAGTTGAAAGCATGGGATCAGGATTTATTATCAGTAATGATGGGATGATTTTGACAAATTATCATGTTGTCCAGAATGCTGCCAAACTGTATGTGAATTTCTCTGATGGACGCAGGATAGAGGGAAAAATTGTTGGGGTAGACGAAAGATCGGATCTGGCGGTGATTTCTGTAAAAGGCAACGGGTTTAAAAGCGTGCAATTTGGAAACTCCAATGATGTCATGATTGGTGAATGGGCCATCGCTATCGGAAACCCTTTCCTTAATTTCATCAACGATGCTCATCCCACAGTTACTGTGGGTGTGGTCAGTGCTTTGAACCGGAATTTCGCGCCCTCCGATGGTGTTGTATATTACCAGGGTATGATCCAGACTGATGCAGCTATTAATCCGGGCAACAGCGGTGGCCCATTAGTAAATGCTTTGGGTGAAGTGATCGGTATCAATACATTTATCTTTACCGGCTCAAACTCCAATAAGGGTTCCATAGGTATTGGTTTTGCCATTCCCATCGAACGTGCCCGCAGAGTGGCTGAAGAACTGATAAAATATGGAAAACGCCGTCAGGTCTGGACTGGCATCTCTGTGCAGGATCTTAACAGATCTATCGCTCTTGCTTTGGATTATGAAAGCACTGACGGGGTAGTGATTGTCAGTGTGCAGCCGGGCAGTCCAGGCGAAAAAGCAGGTCTTAAGCCTGGTGACATAATTAAAAAAATGGGTAATCGCATGATTCAGACCCATGCCGATATTGATGGCTTTTTTCTGGATTACTTTGTCGGTGACAGCGTGAATCTGGTTATTGTAAGGAAATCAAAACAGATGCAGATGAGTTTAGTCTTGAGGGAATATACCAAATAATTTTCTAATCAGATCGGAGAAAGGACAGATATGGCGGTCCCTTTAAAAGAAAAAAGAATC
>CAYPMS010000041.1:0-29251 GCA_964411655.1 uncultured Fibrobacter sp. | reverse complement strand
TGGCAATCCTATGTACGAATACAAGATATTGATGTGAAAGAACCTGAATAGTTACCAGTTTTTTATTAATTTACAATAATATAATTCCGGAAAATCTTCTCAGGTTACTGAAACTGACAAGATAAGAGGCCGGCCTATGGTTCGAAGTGCCATTTTTACTTTTCAAAATCCTGTTTTTTTATCTTTGAGGCGATGATGAAATGAATTGAAAAATGGTATATAAATTTGTCCACTGAATCTGAAATGAGATTAATGAATTTTATAAATCCTGCTAATGATTTGCAAGTTCAGCAGAGCATTTTGTTTCCGTTCTAAAAGATTTTAAATCACTTGCACCCAACTTGCTATCAGTGATATTTTACATTATTATTATACTTCATAATAAACATATTAATCAAAATTACAATCGGCTCAAAAGCTTTATCCCAAGATAGATGATCTTGAAAGGATTTTTCAGTGAAATGTTTCGAAATTACCAACTGCAGTGAAAAAAAACGGAAATCCTGCTATGTTTGGACCAGTTTTCAAAATAGTCCGGAAGAACTGGATAACATCAAATGCTGGGTACTTAAAGGCGCTTATCTTCAGGAGAACAAATCACAGCTTCTTAAGTGTAAAAAATGTAATTATTATCTGATGATGAACCGTGATAATGGAATTGTAACTGATACCCGCAGTGATATTGCTACTATTTGTTGCGATGGAGTCATCAATAGCGACAAAACTCGTGCACTGGAAAAAGTTTGGGAAACTCTGATAAAAAACGGCAAATACAATGTGATATTGGATATCTCTCAGGTGAATAATATCTATTCCTGTGGTCTGGGCCTATTGGTAAAAATGCATAAAGATGCTCAGGCAAATAAGGGGATGCTCATAGTAACAGGTGTGCAAGGCTATGCATTGGCAATTTTTATCAGCACCAAATTATCTAAGCTGCTTTTCATGGCGGCAGATCAGAAGGCAGCTCTTCAGCTGTTTGATCTTCAGAAGAAAAAACTGGAGGAGGCCGAAAAGGAAGCTGCTCAAAAAGCAGTTCCCACTAAAACACCCAGAAAACGGATACCATGCTGGGATTTCTTTGAAAACCATCATCCTAACAATCATACCAACTGTGATGAATGTTTTAAAAAGATCTCACCATCCAGGAAACCCTGTTGGATTGTGGAAGGATTCATAGAGGGAGTCTCGTTTCAATATATAAATGAAAAATGCGAGGCATGTGATTATTTCCTGGAGTTTGGGAAGGATCTGCCGATAGAAATTGAGTCAAACACCGATAAAAACAGTAATTTGTCTTAAATTATAATTGGATTAACTTACAGGAACATGTCCATTATCTCTTCATCTTCACTCACCCATTTTTTGGTTTTCTCCTCCAAATAAGCTCTCCATTCCGGTACACTTTTCTTATTCGGTGAAGGGGAATCGTTATTTTTCCAAAATACTGGTCTTCCACGGTGAAATACTGTGAATCAACTGAAACGATCCGGTCAAGCGCAATTCTTACTGATCCGCTTACTCTGTCTTCATATTCAAGTTCAAAGTATGCCTGTGAGAAAGAGAAATCCCAACGGATACGGTCCAAAAGCTTCTTAATGTATATCAAATGATTTTTTAAAGCAGGAATACAGGTTTTTCATATATACCTACCGGAAATACCTTGCAAATTAATGACCGCTAAACCGTTTTTTTGGGTGGGGATAAAGAAAGAGTCAATAACAGGTGTGAATATGAACAGAAAAAGCGGATGAGGTATATTTATGGTACTAAAGGATTTAGAAAGCCTTACCCTTAGGGGTAAAGCTTGAATAGATATTAATCGTCATTTCGACCCAGAAGGCCTGCCCTAAACAGATAATAAAGCAGCGTTAGGATGGAACTGACAGCCGCAGCTACATAAGTCAAAAAGGCCGCATCAAGTACTTTGCCAGCATTATGAGCATCTTTACTGGGTAAGAGTCCTGCCTGAGCCATCGCCAACTTTGCTCTTCTGCTGGCATCCCATTCAACCGGTAATGTAATCAATGAAAAAATAACTGCCCCGCTGAAAAGAATTGCCCCCAGACCAACAAGGGAGCTGGAAGAAATCAGAAATCCCAAAGTGATGATAATATAGGAAAACCAGCTTGAGATATTGGTAAGGGGAACCATGGCGGTCCTCATATGAAGCCATGCGTAACTTCTGGCATGTTGGATTGCATGACCGGCTTCATGACAGGCCACCCCGACAGCAGAAAGACTATTTTCACTGTAAACCGAAGGGGACAGTCGCAGTACCTTGGAGGTTGGATCATAATGGTCCGAAAGAAATCCGGAAACCTGTTCTATGCGTACATCATTGATTCCTGCAGAAGAAAGCATCTGATGGGCAGCTTGTGCACCAGTCAGGCCATTGGGTGACTGCCAATTGGAAAACTTATTAAATGTCGATTTGGTATACCATGAAGCCAAAAGTGCCAACACTAAACCAGGCAGGGCAAAAATCAGATACATCGGATCATACATAAACATATTTAACCTCCTTAGATTCTATTTCAGATTACTTATTTTTTTTGCTTCTGTTACGCAAATGACATGCCATTATAGTCATAGACTATCAAACACGAAATCAAAATATAATTGATCTCCTTTTTCAGTTTTATTGATTAAAACCGGTTTCATTATAAAAACAATTGATCTACTCTGAAACATCTTAAATTGTTCAAGTTGTAACAGATTAAATCGAATTCTTGATGTATGGTTAAGGTAAATATGCTTTTATTATGTTCCAGGAAGGTCAATGATATGACTTATGAAACATTGTAAATGCAGAAAAGGTTTTCCTCTGCATCATCAGTCAGATCAATCTAATCCTGAAAAATGGATGCTTTGTTGACCAGACTCAGGTTAACAATCTCAACATCAGGAAAATGAATATGGAAGGGAAATAGAGCGAAAAGAAAGTATCTGATAAAAAGTCATCATTTAAAGAAACTTTTTATCAGGTATTTGAACGAAATATTCTTTTAGCATTTACACAGGATCTGATTGAGATTGTCCCGGGTTCGCTGAAGAGGCGGGGGCCTTTGGGCTTTGACTGATTTCATCAGAAATTTGCCTGTCAAAAATCAAAACAGATGAAATGCTGTTCCTGTTAAAAGAGAGCATATCTGCTACCTGTTTCATTTTACGATTGCTTCTGTAGAAATTTCTTATCGACTGGAGTGCTGGTTTTTCAACATATTTGTTTAATAATGTCGCAATTAAAACACAAAGGATAATTGATAGAAAAGCACCTGCAGTGGTTGATAATTGTCTTTCATAAAACCTGTTTAAAATCACATAACCTAAATTCTGATGTAACAGGTATAGGGGATAAGAGATTGTACCCAGAAAAACAAATGGCTTTAGAACTAAAAATTTCAATTTACCTGATATTGCAAGATAAAAGCAGGCATAAAAAACTGAAAACACCAGAGAATGTTTAATTGATATTATAAATGCAGTTGAAGCAAGCGAGAGGAAAATTAAAGGCAAAGTAAATCTGTCTGATATTTTATTGGCAAGTTTATAAAAGGAGATTCCTGCGATGAAAAAACTTATATGATGAGTAATGAAAATCTTGTTTACAATCTCAGGTAATTTAAAAAGGTTGACCGATTGCAGTACTGCCACTGTCAGAACCGGAAACATCCAGTATTCTGCCCATTTCAATTGTCTGCTCAGGTAGAGTATGAAAATCCAGAAATAAAATGTCAGCTCTACTGTTAATGTCCAATAGACCCCGTCTATATGAGGTATCCTGAAATATTCATGGAACATCAGCAGGTTACCCGCTGCATCATAGATTGACACTTTTTTCCCAGGAAGCCCTGATACTGCAACTATGGAAAAGGTAATTACAGCCGCTACCCAATATACCGGGTATAATCTGGAGAACCTGGATATCAGAAAATCCAAAGGTTTTTCAACTCTGCTCAAAGTCCAGTAGATAACAAACCCGCTTATGATAAAAAAGAACTGAGCCCCGTATTTCCCAAAATAAACCAGGTTGATAATCGCATCCGGCCGATTGTTCAGTTCATTGTAACGGTAAAAGTAGTGATATACTACAACTGCCAGAGCTGCTATCCCGCGCAATGCATCCAATTCCAAAAGCCGATTGTTTTTCATATACTGAAACGCTCTTTAAAGTCCCTGTGATTGGTGACCTGCAAATAAGCGGCCAGTATTACTTTTCTAGTATGTCAAAAGATCAGAGTGTAATGAAATAAAAACGCAGGAATTTATACTGATGTAAATCCCTGCGTTTTTTATTATACCGGTTAGATATCTGATGGGTGTTAAAGTATCATTCTAAAAGACCTAAAACCACTGGCAGCAACTGCTTTTTGCGGCTGACTATACCGGTTGCATCCAGAGTGTGATCAGCCAATGGAGTGTACGGAAGATCTTTCAATAAAGCCCGATTTCCAGCTACTACAAGTCTGCTGTTTGCCCTGACCACATCGGTTACCATTAATATGGCGAATTCTAGCTCCTTGGATTCACACAGCTCTTCCAATGCTTCTGATATCTCTTTTACTTTGGGACTAAGCTCATTAAGATTCCCTACTTCAATCTGTGCCAGACCAAATTTCTTTTCACTCATGTTGTACAGCTTCAGATCGTTCATTACAATCTTTTCGGGGGATAAAACTGACAGACTTGAGCTTACAGAGAATAAAGCTTTTCCAAACTCCTGGTAATCCTTATATGGCAGAATTTGACTTTTTTTAACCAGCTCCATCAGACTCTCAACAATTATGTGATCTCTTTTTGTAGTGGTCGGAGATGCAAGAAGCAATGTGTCTGAAATAACCCCGCCCAGAAGTAAAGCAACGATATTCGGTGGTGGTATTAGTCCGGAAACCAGTATTCTTTCACTTATCAGAGTCGATGTACTTCCTACACAATCAATATAGAAAGGTATGGGTGTTTTAGTGGATTGTGATCCAACTCTGTGGTGATCTATTACCTCTATCAGCTCTGCTTCATCAAGTGCTCTGATCGATTGTGATGCTTCATTGTGATCTACCAGAATCAATTGCATTTTAGGCGGTGTCAGAACATCCGGTGATCTGCAAACCCCAAAATAGGTCCCGTCATCTCTGGTGACTATGAAATCATTACGTTCCTCATTCAGAACCTTCTTTCTGGCATCAGTGACCCGCATAGACAAAGGAAACCGCGGGACTTCAGAATCCATGGAATCACTGCATTTAATGGACAGAAGAGTCGAGACCGATACTTTCTCGAAATCAACCAGGCTCCTTATCTGGTTTGAAAGCAGTTTAAAGACACTTCCACCAGTGACTAATCCTAATGGAATATTATCAGAACCTACTATCGGAACACCTATTGAATACGATGAAATAATCGAAAGCGCTTCATGTAAAGGACGGTCAGGCAATATCGGTGGCAGAGGTCTGGCAATCCGGTTAAACCTGGGAGATGCATCAGTTAATAGCATCGGTGGCTCGTGTCCCAGTGTCTGCAGTAACCAGGATGTCTGAGCAGTCAATGAACCGGTTCTCACTGCAATGGCATTTTTGCCATCCCGCTCGTGTAACAGCCAGGCATATCCCATCGCAGATGCAATAGAATCGGTATCAGGATTCAAGTGTCCGGCAATGTAAACTGGATTGAGTTCTAACTGATCCATTAACTCCTCTTTGAAATGTGTGTTTACTTGCTGTTTTAAGATTTGTTATTTGCGGAGAAAAACAGATTTGTGATTAGCAATATTGAGAAGCAGACAGCCTATGAATTTCCAATTTCCTCTACTACTTCACAAAACTGTTTCATCTGCTCATCAGTTCCTATACTTACCCGTAAAAAATTATCTATTCTGGGCATGTTAAAGTATCGCACCAGAATTCCACGTTCCTTCAGTTTTACGAATAATTCTCCGGCTGCCACTGAAGGATGACTCATGAAAATAAAATTGGCCCTGGAATCCATCACTGTGCATCCATTATTTCTTAATCTGCTTACAACCCATTCCCTGGTATCAATTACTCTCTTTGTCATCTCCTCAAAGTATGACTTGTCCAGGAAAGCTTCCCTGGCAGCCGCCAATGCTACTCTATCCAGAGTATAGGAGTTGAACGAATTCTTGATCCGGTTAAAGCCCTGTATAATCTCTTCACTTCCCAGCGCGAAACCGATTCTCATTCCAGCCAGAGATCTTGCTTTTGATAAAGTCTGAATTACCAATAAATTTGGGAAATCCCGGATGTATTTAGAAACCGATTCACCGCCAAAATCAACATAAGCCTCATCGATTACAACCAGCTTGCCACATTTACTGTAATTGTATTCTACCATTTTTAAAATCTGCTGGTGAGAGAGGTATCTGGATGTGGGAGCGTTTGGATTAGGAATAATAATTCCTCCGTTATCAATCAGATATTGCTCCTCAGAGATGGCAAATGACTCATCTACCGGTATTGTTTTGTAATTCAGATGAAAGAGATTTGCATAAACCGGATAAAAACTGTAAGTGATATCCGGAAACAGAATCGGCTTATCAGCATCAAAAAAGGCTCCAAAGGTAAAGCCCAGGATCTCATCAGAGCCATTTCCCACAAAAACCTGCTCTGTATTTAATCCATAATAGTTTGCTATAACTTTTCGTAATTCATCCCCGTTGGGATCAGGGTAGAGTCGCAAATCATCATTAGCAGCATTTCTGACAGCTTCAATTACTCTGGGTGATGGCGGATAGGGATTTTCATTTGTATTTAACTTGATATATCGTTTGTCTTTAGGCTGCTCTCCAGGAACATAAGACTGCAGATTTTTAATTGTACTATTCCAGTATATGCTCATTTTTTCTCCCTAACAATCTCAAATTCTGGGGTATAAGATAATCTTTTCTCTTTTACGCAATGCTTCCATTGCTTTTTGAGCACCATCGGGTATTATCGGTTCGTAAAACTCGGTGGCCATCTGAACCAGTGCTGAAACATTGTTAAGAGTGATTTTTGCCAGCTCTGGCTTCTGTTTCCATGGCTCTTTCTCATGAATGTGCTGATTACCCAGAGAGACCAGCTCCCCGATCAATCTGACTGCATCATGAATTTCGAAACCCTCATAGGCTTTCTCAATCTGATCCCTGTAACCTTTCACAATTTCATTGAACTCGGCAGATATACTTGATTTATCGAACAGATCAATCTCTTTTATATTGCCCAGATGAATGACCCGGTTTAAAAGATTACCATAATTATTGGCCAGTTGTGCATTATAAGCATCCTTAAGGTCATCTTCCCGATAACTGCAGTCGGAATAAGGCCTTAACACACCCAACATATAGAAACGACAGACATCGGATCCGTATTTATCGTACTGCTCCAACGGAGAAACCACATTCCCCATGGACTTGGACATTTTCTGACCATCGGGTCCCAAGATTGTGCCATGCACAAGCAGTTTCTTTGTAAAGGGGAGTCCAAGTGAAGCCAGCATTCCCTGCCATATTGCTCCCTGAAACCTCAGATTGTCCGGGCCACAGATCTGAATCCCAGGCCACCATTGGTTAAAACGTTCCATGTCATTGTCAAAACCCAGGACCCTGATATAATTGGTTAATGCATCGAACCATACATACATGGTATGCTCCGGATCATCAGGAACCTCTATTCCCCATGGAAGACTGCTTCTGGAACGGGAAATACTTATATCTTCCATGTTCTGTACAAAATTTATCAACTCCTGCATCTTTGAAGCAGGTTTCAGGAAATCAGGGTTGTTCTGCAGATATTCCAGTATCGCTCCGGAATACTTTGACAACCTGAAGAAATAATTCTCTTCAGATTGACGGACCGGAGGTGCGCCATGGTTGGGACATTTACCATCTACAAGATCCCGCTCCAGAAGAAAAGCCTCACAGCCCACGCAGTAATAGCCTTCATAGTATTTCTTGTAAATATCACCCTTTTTCAGGCAGTGTTGCCAGATACGCTGTGCACCCAGGTGATGATCTGGATCGGAGGTGCGATAGAAATAATCATTACTGATGCGAAACTTATCACAGAATTCCTTCCACTTGGGCACCAACTCATCCAGATACTGCTTCACACTCTTGCCATGATCTCTGGCAGTGGTAAAAACCTTCAAGCCATGCTCATCTACACCAACATTAAAAAAAACGTTTTCTTTACCCAGTTTTTTCCTGAAATACCGGGCATATGCATCTGCCTGAAAAAACTCAATTGCATGCCCTACATGTGGTACAGAATTAGCGTAAGGAAGGGTAGTTGTTATATAAAACATCTCTTATCTGATTCTCCTGAATAATTTTGTAACAGATTAAGTTTTCGGTAAATAACCATTGAAAATACATTTAAATACCAAATCAAAGACCATTTTCTTTCTATCCACCTGTACTCATAAAACCAGTAAGATACAATCTACCGTTCAAAATCCTGTTTTAAACCTCTGTTTAAGTAATGATTATTAATTATTTTCTAATGTTTTAATCGAAAAAGCTCCAGTTTTATTAACTATCAGCGAAAAAGGATGGCTAAAAATGTCAAAACCAATATCTCCTCTTCAAGCAGCGCGCGCTGCCTATAAACCTAAGCTTCCAAAAGTGCTGGCGCAATTTGGAAGCAATGTCAAGGCAACTATTGGAGGTCCAACTCAATCTATTGCTGATCAAATCGAAATCAAGGAACTTTTCCCTAACACCTATGGCCTTCCGGTGGTAACTTTCGAATCAAAATCGGATCAAAAAAAACCAGCCATAAAAGCCGGCGTCATTCTCTCCGGCGGTCAGGCTCCAGGTGGTCATAATGTGATCGCTGGTCTCTATGATGGGCTTAAAAACATGAACTCCAATAATGAACTTTTTGGATTTCTTGGCGGCCCCAGCGGCCTGATAGATAATAAATATATCAGATTTGATGACAAGATCATCGACGATTACCGCAATACCGGCGGCTTCGATATCATAGGATCCGGCCGTACAAAACTGGAAAAGGAAGAGCAGTTTGATAAGGTTATTGCAAACTGCAAATCGCTGGGTATTTCTGCTCTGGTAATTATTGGCGGCGATGACTCCAATACCAATGCCTGTATGTTAGCTGAATATTGTCTGAAAAAAAACAGCGGCATTCTGGTGATTGGATGTCCTAAAACAATTGATGGAGATCTTAAAAATGAATGGATCGAAACCTCTTTCGGTTTTGATACAGCTACTAAAGTATACTCCGAAATTATCGGCAATATACAGCGTGATGCAAATTCAGCTAAAAAGTACTGGCATTTTATCAAACTGATGGGTCGCAGTGCCTCTCATATCGCTTTGGAATGTGCTCTTAAAACCCATCCCAACTACACCATAATATCTGAAGAAATCGCCCAAAAGCAAACCACTCTGCGGGAAATCGTTCAAGACATTGCAACTCTGGTGAAAAAAAGATCCGATGCCGGCAAAGATTTCGGTACCCTTCTTGTTCCCGAAGGCCTTATTGAGTTTATCCCTGAAATGAAAAAACTCATAAGCGAGCTTAATGATATTCTGGCTGATAATGCCGCATACTTTGATTCGCTCAGTGATGATGACAAGTTTCAGTTTGTTAACAGCAAACTCTCTTCCGACTCTTCGAAAGCTTTCTCCAGTCTTCCCCAGACCATACAAATGCAGCTACTGGCTGATCGTGATCCTCATGGTAACGTTCAGGTTTCCAAAATCGAAACCGAAAAACTGCTTATCGATTTGGTAGGGGACCTGCTTCGCGAATGGAAAGCAAAAGGTGAATTCAAAGGGAAATTTTCTACTCAGAACCATTTCCTGGGTTATGAAGGCCGCTGCGCAGCTCCATCAAATTTCGATGCCGATTACTGCTACAGCCTGGGATATAATGCATCTGCTTTAATTGGTGCTGGGAAAACCGGTTACATCTCTTCAGTGCGTAATCTTACCAAACCTGCCGACCAGTGGGTAGCAGGAGGGATCCCGCTTACCATGATGATGAATCTGGAACGTCGCCATGGCAAAAATAAACCGGTGATTAAGAAGGCTTTGGTGGAGCTTAATCAGAAACCATTCCAGTACTTTGCAGCTAATCGCCACAATTGGGCAATCAATGATGAATATCTTTATCCTGGTCCAATACAGTACTTCGGACCCAGTGAAGTCTGTGATCTGGCCAGCGAAACAATTACTCTGGAACACACTGCGATCTAAGATGGTGAGTGCCCAGGTGTAAATAGAATAGTGTTACGATTTAATGTCTGTCTCCAGCAGGTGACAGACATTGCTTTTATTGCTTGATACTCCTTTAACCAGATGAAACGGCATGTTTTTTAATGGTATTTAATAATTCTGTGATCTGAAATGGCTTTGCCAGAAATCCATCCGCCCCTGCCTCTATTGCCTTCAGTCTGTCACTTTCCTGTGCCGCAGCCGTTACAAATACTACCGGAATCATGTTGATTTCTTCATTGCTTTTAATCCGTTTGCAAATCTCCCAGCCATCAATATCTGGAAGTCTGGCATCCAGCAAAATTAAATCCGGCTTTTTTTCAAGGATTTTGGCATAACCATCCTCTCCATATTCTGCGGTAGTGACATCTATCCCCCGAAGCCTCAGGTTAATCCTGATAAGCTCTGTAAGAAATTCTTCATCTTCAATAACAACTACCTTTACAGCCATGTTTAATTCCTTTTATAGATTCACAGAACTCATTTTTCAGATGATTTCTGCATATTACAAAATTTCTGAAAGCTATTTTGCTTTTTCTAATATGCTTCATTTTTCCTGACCTTTTACCTCTGCATTCAATTTTGCAGGCATGGTGATTTCAGTAACCGAGCCCAGTATCTGCTTTACAGAACCAACTGCATCCCTGGAATAAACAATGTCCCGACGCAAAAACCATCTCCATTGTCCATCCAGTGGCTCTGCCCGGTAGAGATGATGACTCAATTCATTGTTTTTGGCTGATTTCAGATTTTCCAAATACTGCTGAAAAGAATCGATATCCTCAGGGTGAACAGATGATTTTCCCGGTAATCCTCTATCAAGGTAGATCATCGATTCTGCTTCGCTCTTCTTTTTGTTACAGCTGATGAAAATGATTTTTTTTTCCAGCAAATCGTAGATATAGAGCAAATTTACAGAAACAGAAAGCAGACTCGATATGAAAGCCTTTTGATTAATTAATTTTCTCTGAACATCTAAAGTCTCGCTTATGTTTCGATATATCCTGCATATTCTCACGCTGTTATAGGTCATATAGTAATTATGGTAAATTTTTACCTGCGAAACTTTTTTGCTGCATACATTTACTATTTTTTTTGTTTCAGTCCTCTGCTCTTCCTTTTTCGTCGATGAAGATGTAAATTTTTTAACCGATTTTAAAAATTCAAAAACTATGCTGTCAGAATTGATAACCGTTTCGCTTTTCACTATTTCAGACTCAATCTCCCAGATCGGCCTGTCAAGCGCGTCTGAATAGTCTATTCCGGTTAAATGAACCATTGCAGCGTTCCAGCAGACAATTTTCCCCAAATGATCAATGATCACAATACCATCAACACTTCTTTCCAAAACATGTTCGTAGTCTTCTTTCAATTTAGTGAAGAATTTTTTGTTATAATCACGCCCCTTCTCTTCGATAACAGAGGTTACCTTTATCTTTGTTTGAGGACATATCTGACAATTGAGTCGGATTGAGCGGCATTTTCCGTTTCCTGTAAAGAAACTTTCAGTTGACCAGTCATTATCTGCATCTGAGGTTACTTGTGAGCTGCAGTGTGAATTGATCAGGTTCTGTCGATAGGATAAACTTGAAGACATCAGTTTGAACAGGATGTTCCTGGAAACAGGAACATTAATAGGAATATCATGAATTTCTCTGAAAGCTCTGTTAGCATAAATCACCTCAGATGTTTTTGGATCAGTGACCAGTACCCCGAAAGGTAATACTGAAAGTGTTTTTCGTAATATCTCGTAACGGTTTTTTATCTTATCAGAGTTCATTAATAGTTCATTCTCTTTCAATTTCCTCTCTGTTTCATCATTGAAAATCAGTAATGCACCAGTAGACCCGCTGTAATGCACTGGACAAATAAAACCATTGATCAAATAGTTCTTTGAAGATACTGACTTGATTTTCGTGTCATTGAAATATACAGTCATCGTAATAGATCTGATGCTTTTTATCAACTCTGAAAACTGCATGTCTGCTTCATCTGTAGATCTGAAAAAATCGTTCAGATTCTTTTTAAGAACATCTGCTTCTTTGCTCTCCAGAACCTTTTCTGCTGCCTTATTGACAAAAGTAATTCCTCCATTCTTATCCAGTCCTATTACCACCGATGGAATGTTCTCCAGAATTATCTCAAGATCAGAGACTCTCCTTGACATAATTACAAATTGTGCTGCTCTTCTTTTTAAGAAATTTCTGACTGTTAATGACAATAAACATATAAGAATCATCCAGGAAAATTCCATGAACAGGAAAAAATGAAGCTTTGAGTCACAAAAGAAAAAACACAAAATTCCATTCAGTACAGCTCCTGTCATAAACAGAAGCAATCTCTCCCAGAAAAAACGGCTATCCGTGAGAATCGAATGCTTTTTCATTTTCACAAAATCTTTTTTAATTTTTCAGGAAAACTGATATAACAGCCTCATAGGGATCTTTCATAGGTTGTCCAAAAGGCAATTATGGGACCAACTTTAATGGATTCAGAAATGATAAATTTTCAGAGGATTGGAACGGTCAGTAAGGGGCTATAATGACTTCAGTTTATATTAACCGGCCCTGATCTGGTAAATATAGCCCTTTTGATAAGGAATTGCAGTTGAATATCTCTGAAAGTGTAACTAACGGGACTTAAAAAGGGGAAAATGGGAATCAAATGAGAAAATCTTTATTCCTAAGCCTGATTATTATCTTCAAGGTATATTTTAATGAAAATATTCATTGCTTTAATAAAGCCCTCCTTTATCATAATACCCTGATTATTCTTTTGTTGTGAAATGTCTCTCTGCAATATCCAGCACTGGTATAAAAGTTCCTTAAGCACTGTCTGCAGTTTGGACCTGCTCTGGGCATCGGTTTTCCAGTGATTAGTTCGGGCATTCAATTTTTCCAAATCAACTGCAATGCTATAAATGGAATCAGGATAGTATTTAGCCGGAATCAGTCTGACAGTATTGTTTGATGCACAACTGATCAGAAAGTTAAATCCCTTCAAAAATCTCAAAAAATAAGAATCCAGTCCTTTGCACCTATCCCATTTTCCTTTTTCCAGAGATTCATCAAATGCTTCCAGTGACTTTATGAGTGTTTTGCAAACTCTGCTTATTTGTTTGGCTTCAAACTGGGAGATCAGATAAGCTCTCTCTGCGGCCTCCCTGAAAACTGTCTTTTTTGCTCCATCTTTTGAATCCTTTATTAGGTAATCCTCTATCGTGGTAATAATCACCTGATCCCTGGAATTCTCAAAAAAAAGAATCACCTTATTGCACATTCCGCTTTTTTCGTCCATAAAACCCTGAATGTTAATGGAGACCGGTATGCATTTTTTCAAATAACCTTCGGTTTTTAGGGTCTTAGTTATTGCCCGTGAACCTTTTTGAGCAGCATCGGATTTTATTACCATACATATAAATACTACAAATACTAAAAACAGGAAAACTGGTTTCAAATTCCCTCCAAATAAACTAAACTGAAGAAAAAAACGTTTCCATCTAAAGATAATTTATTCACTGTTCCATCCATATTGAATCAATCCATACCTCCTCTGATACAATTTAGACCGGCAATGGTTTCGAATGTTTATTGACAGATCGGTTGCAAAAATGGATCTTCTGTTCAAATGAAGGGAAAAACACTTATAGAGCTTTATCAGGTTACAAGGGCGGCAAAGGGGTTTTTGAAGACTCGTAAACGAGTCCTCAATATTAGTGATAGAAGGTTCACAGATGCCTGGAAAAGGATCAATAACCCGGGTCAGACTATCTTCATCTTCTGCATCGCAGATTCAAACTCATCAGGCTTTTGAGTACCAATCAATAATCTTTTGCCATCGGATAATGTTAACAGTATCCCCATATTTCCGCTGACATTGTATGCTTTCTTGTTTTTACCATATCTAATACCCCATCCTCCATATTCGGGAAGAGGACGATACTTTGTTTTTGTAAAATTTTTTATGTCAAGAGGAGAAAAAAACAGCCATTTATGATGAAGCGGAAAGAATTTAACATAAAGTCCGTCTTCAGTAACCCTTGTCCTCAATTCTGTAAAAAAGAAGAATAACGGAAGAGACAGCCCGAACAGCAGTACTGTTAAAATCAACACCGGATCCTGCATTGGTGAATTACCAGACTTTCTTCTAAGAATTATCTGAGAAATGAATGCATACAAAGCTAACCCGATCACTGTGATTATGACTAACCAGAACCATAATTGCCGGAATTTCTGATTTTCAGCAAAGAATATCGTTTTTTCGATCTCTTTAACCTTTTTCATCTCATGACCCTTTCCTTTTAAGTTTCATGATGTATGCACTTCAGAATTTCCATCCTTTACTTCAGATTCAGACCGGGACTTTCTGATACTCCTGAAACTGTGGCTTTGTTTTATCGACCTTCGATGGTGTAATCTTTTTCCGTGATTTCACTGCCACCACTATCAGAGCCGCTGTCAGAGCAATCATCAGAATATCCACTGTCAGTAACAGCCAATTGTTATCTGTAAAATACTTCTTAAGCAGAAACGCCAGAGAGAAAAGTGTCGTTACAATCATGAAAAATGCCGGAATCAGGATAAAACCGTTTTTCTTGCGATTGGTGGCGAGCCATACAGCAAGCGTAAGCAGAGTGAGAGCTGCAAGGAGCTGATTGGCAGTACCAAATATAGGCCATATAACCGTAAAAGCATTGGTAAAAGCAAAGAAAAGCATTAGGGCTACAGATAATAGAGAATTGAAAAGATAGGATTTTATCCATTTGGGAGGATTCCTGAAAATGATAGACCAGAGCTCTTCAAAAAGATAACGGTTTATCCTTATCGCCGTATCCAGCGTGGTTGCCACGAAACCCTCCACCAGTAAAATACCAAATACTGTTCCATAAACCATTGGGATGTGAAGCCCCTTGTAAAGAAGACCGCTGAATGCCAAACTGAAAGCAAGTATGGGATTGGAATTGCCCTGTGCCGGAAAGACTATACCGATATAATCTTTAAAAGGTATGCCCGAACTCAAAGCTATAATCACTCCCACCGCAAGAAGCGATTCCAGAAGCATACCACCAAAACCTATGGTACGGGCTGATTTTTCATTTTTCACCTGTTTGGCTACTGTTCCTCCTGCTACCAGAGCATGAAAACCGGATATGGCACCACAGGCCACTGTTATAAATAAGAAAGGCCATATCAAACCAATCTTTGCAGAACCATCGGCAATGTTAATTACCGGTGCATTCACCTTAACACCCGATAAACCTGCTCCAATCGATCCACAAATCAATAATATTATCCCTCCATAGAGAACAAATACATTGATAAAATCTCTTGGCTGAAGCAACAACCACACAGGAACACCAGCAGCAAATAGAGTGTAGATCCCCAGAATGATCATCCAGGATTTGACATTCATGGTAACCGGTAATTTTAATCCCACCAGAATTGATAAAAAACAAATTGTGATGGCTAAAGGATAAATCAGTTTCATGGAGGTGTTTTTCTTGTAGCAGAGAAAACCCATAAGTGGAGCAAGAATGGTGATAAAAATCACCGAAGTCGATGCGATCCCACCGATTTGTCCGCAAGCTACTCCATTTTTTAAAATAGTATGCAGGATTTTCTGATCGGCAGGAAGACGAAGCTGCTCAAGTGGAACCAGAGAGGTCAGAGATGTAGCCGAGGCTACCAGAAATGAAGATGTAACCAGCACTACCATCAATATCGTAAAAGCAATCATAAGGGCAAACCCGGAATCTCCCAGGGTTTTACGGGCAATCTCGGCGATCGATCTTCCCTTTTCCCTTATCGACACAAAGAGAGTGGTGTAATCATGCACTGCTCCAAAAAATATCCCTCCGATAATTACCCAGGCCCACACAGGTGCCACCCCATACATAATTGCCAGAGTTGGTCCCAGAATCGGACCCGCCCCTGCAATGGAAGCAAAATGGTGGGCAAAAACGACTCCACCTCTGGTGGGCACATAATCCAGTCCATCATTATACTCAATCGCAGGAGTTACTCTTTTTGGATCTTCTCCCAGAATTCTGGATATATAACGGGAATAAAACCGATATCCCAGAAATAAAAGCACAAAGCTGAGGACTAAAATCCATAAAGTATTCATGAAACACCTCCGGTTATCTTAGATTAGAAACTCCAAAAAGTATGGTACAGCAGAGGGTTGAAACGCTAAAAAAGCGTTGTTGCGGACTGCTTTTTTTTACCTAAAAAAATAAATCAGGCCATTTCATTAATTCAGCGGATTTTATCTCTCAGCTCGGTAAAGACCCTTTCCAGATCATCATAACGGGCCTCGGCTATTTCATCCAAAGGGGTAGGCATATCGTTCACAATAACCAATGAACCATGCTCTCTGGTGTATAAGGGCAAAGAAGCAGCAGGTTGAACTACGAGGCTAGAGCCCAGTACCAGAATCAGGTCTGCCCTTGATGCCTCTTGTATGGCTTTATTCAGCTTTTCGGCATCAAGCATCTCACCAAAAAAAACTATATCCGGTTTTATTATCCCTGCGCAGCTGTCACATCGCGGAATCTCTCCTGCCTGTACTATATCGCAGATATGATCGTAACTGAAAATTTTTTCACAACTGATGCACCGATGAATCTTTGGGGATCCATGAAGTTCGATTACATTTTTTGATCCCGCCCTGCTATGGAGCATATCGATATTCTGGGTGATTACTGCTTTGATTATCCCTATCGATTCTAATCGCGCAAGCTCCAAATGAACTATGCTGGGTTTCCTTGTGTATAGATTGTAAATGAGATCTCTGGTAGCTTTGTAATAAAGAGAAGGATCCTGCCTGAAATAATCGATATCAAAGATCAGATCCGGATCATAATCCTGATTTGTTCCATCATTATAGATGCCATCCTTACCCCTGAAATCCCTGATCCCTGAAAGGGTGGAAATTCCTGCACCGGTTAAAGCAACACAATATCTGCTTTCCTTCAGGAACCTGGTAATCAATTCCATTTATAGAACCTCTTCATTTGTATGATTATAATCAGGGATAAATTGACTTTTTTCGCCCATGATTTCTATATGGTAACTATAGGAAACCTGAATCGGTCCCTGTTGCTGCAGTTATAATATCTTTATTAGTATCCGATGAAAAGCCATCGTTTTACTGTTTATTTCTTTTCTGTTTACTTCAATATTCTTTATTCGAAATTCGATATTCGTTATTTTCTCTTTCTCTCCCTTTCGAATACCGCAATATCTGTACCTGAATCCAGTTTGAATTTAACCTAAAAGAAATAAAAACCTCTAAATTCAAAAAGGCCTGTATCTTTAGTAATTAAAATAGTTCCCTTGCCATTGTGTCCGCAAAAAGCAGTCCTGATGAGGTAACCAGGTATCCAGAGTCTTTGTGTTGAAGCCACCCTTTAGAGATAAACATCTCAATTTTTTTAATATCCACAAGGTCGTTGAATTTTCTACCCGTCCTCTCTTCAAAAACTCTGATATTTATTCCATCGGTCCTGCGTAATCCCAGAAACAGCATCTCTTTAGCCAGGGTTTCTGTGTCGATAAATTCATTGAAGCTATTTGGCAATTTTTTTTCCGAAATTCCTTTAAGGTACTCCTCAATATCTGAAACATTGGCCCATCTGTATGGATGTAAATAAGAGTGGGCAGCACAGCCTAACCCTATGTAGTTTAGGTGATCCCAATAGGCTTCATTGTGGATGCAGCGATAGTTTTTTTTTGCGAAATTGGAAACCTCATACTGCTCAAAGCCTTTTTGCAGAAGATAATCTTTTACCATAGAAGTCATCTCATAAACGGTATCTTCATCGGGAAGGGGAAGTATCCTGCTGTGCCGTCCAAAAGCGGTACTCTCTGCGATAGTCAGCTCATAAGCGCTGATGTGATTTACATATTCAAAAGCCGTAAGTTTTTGAAGTGTCGTTTGCAGAGAATCAACCGACTGCCCGGGAAGACCATAGATCATGTCAATGCCAACGGAACGGAAATTTTTCAGACATTGCTGATGAAGAACATTCAGCGCTGTTTGAGCATCATGCACTCTTCCGGCTGTCTTTAATTCTCTGTCGCAAAGCGATTGTACTCCAAATGTAATCCGGTTCACCCCCAGTTTAAAAAGGAGAGAAGCCAGTTCTGTATTGAATGAATCGGGATTGCATTCAACCGAAAATTCTACCAGAGAATCCCTATTAAATTTGCAAAGCAGAGATTCTCCTATCTTCTGCCATTGCTTTAAGGAAAGCAGCGATGGAGTTCCTCCTCCAAAGTATATAGTTGTTATTGCAGGTTCAGAAAGCTGCTTTTCTATGCAAAGGAGTTCCCATTCTTCAATCAGCGCATCGATGTAGAGGTCTGCCAGAGAACTGTCATACTTTATAGAATAAAAATCGCAGTATCTGCATTTTGAAACACAAAAAGGGATATGAATGTAAATTGATAATTGTGAGGCAGATTTCATAAACTGTTTTCAGACATTTGAATATGATGAAGAAGAGATTTTCTGATAGATGGAAACATTATGTTTACCAGTATCATATAGTACGGCTCTGGTCATCTGGTATTTTACTTTAGATTGAGCGGATCCGTCTGGCTTAGAGATTTTTATTCCAGCTTTTTACGATTTTAACTACGTCGCGTATCTTGTGAGGATTTTTAACTCCAGGCATGATTTCCACACCGCTGTTGATATCGACGGCAAAAGGATCGACCATCTTTAACGCATCTTCCAGATTCGTTGGGCCCAGGCCACCTGCAAGGATTATGTTATTAAACATGGCACAGGCTTTTCTGGCAATGTTCCAGTCAAATGTGACTCCGGTACCACCCTGCATCGCTGGAGACCATGTGTCAAGAAGGATACCCTGAGTTCTGTAATCTTTCAGTTTTGAAATGTCGGAATCAGGGCGGATGGAAAAGGACTTAATTATCGGCAAAGGAATAGTGGCGCAGAACTCAGGAGTTTCGTTGCCATGAAGCTGTACAGTGTCGATTCCACACAGTGATGCTATCTGCATTACTGTATCCCTGGTTTCATTAACAAAGACACCTACTTTGTTAATCATGGGCGGCAATTGCATAATGATATTTCTGGCCTGTTCGGGTGAAATAAATCTGGGACTTCCTGGATGAAAAATGAAACCCAGTGCATCGACACCAAGATTCGCAGCTACTCTGGCATCTTCCAGTCTGGTAATTCCACAGATCTTTATTCTGGTGCTCATGCCATGTCTCCATCGTAACATCTCAGTTCCGATATTAGTCTGGAAGGATCATCCAGTTTCACCAGCGATTCCCCAACCAGCAATGCTTTCACTCCTGCATCTTTGAGGGTTCTGGCCTGTAAACCACTGTTTATCCCGCTCTCAGAGACAGTAATTATATCCGATGGAATAATCCGTACAAGCTCAAGAGTAACCGAGAGATCGGTTTTGAATGTTTTAAGATTGCGGTTGTTGATACCTATGATCTTTGGCTCCAGTTTCATAACCATGTCAAGTTCTTTGGCAGAGTGGATTTCGATCAAAGGCTCAATATTCAAAGATAGTGCAGCCTGATAAAGATCTTTCATCTGGTAATCATCAATAGCAGCGGCTATCAGAAGCATGGCATCGGCTCCCATTGATGCAGTCTGCTCCACCTGTAAAGGATCGATAATGAAATCCTTGCGCAAGACCGGAAGCGAAACAGCATCTCTGACCTTGATCAGGTATTCTGTGCATCCGAAGAAAAACTTTTCATCGGTAAGCACAGAGATGGCTCCTGCTCCACCAGTCTGGTATGATTTTGCAATTTGTACCGGGTCAAACTTCTCACAGATAATTCCTTTGGAAGGGGATCCCTTTTTGACTTCCGCGATGATGGATAAGGCTCCGGGAACCGAAAGCGCTTCTGCGAAGGATCGGTGCTTGCAGCAGGAAGGTTCAAGGCAGTGTTTCTGCTTTTTTAACATTCCCACTTCGATTCGTTTCTGCTCAATAATGGTATCAAGAATTGTGGGCATAGATATAGTTTACTTGTAAAATTTTAATAAGTGGCTGTAAAGGTTTTTATTCCTGCAATTTCCAGAAAATTACTCAGGATGGTTTTGCCGCCCTCAGTCAAAATCGATTCAGGGTGGAATTGGACTCCAAAAATCGGGTATTCTTTATGGCTCACCCCCATGATTATTCCATCATCGGTTTCTGCAGTAACTTCCAGACAGTCCGGTAAAGAAGATCTTTCGATGATGAGGCTGTGGTAACGGGTTGCAGTGAATGGAATGGGGAGCCCCTTGAAAATATTCTGCTGTTTGTGAAAGATCTGAGACACTTTCCCATGCATAAGATAAGGAGCGCGGATTATGTGGCCATCGAATGCAAACCCGATGGACTGATGTCCCAGACATACACCAAGTATAGGGATTTTTTGGCCAAGCTCCTTTATCACATCCACTGAAATACCAGCTTCAATGGGAGTGCAGGGACCCGGAGAGATAAGTATTGCCGAAGGATCGGTTTTTCTTATCTGATCAATAGTTATTTTATCATTTCGATATACCTCAATTTTTTCACTGCAGATCTCTCCAAGATACTGCACCAGATTAAAAGTAAATGAGTCGTAGTTATCAATTACCAGAATCATACAACCTCCGCAACAAGGTCATTGCCTGCAATAACCGCTGCATTCTTTATGGCGTTAAAAGGTGCTGTGGCTTTCTGTACTGTTTCATTATACTCCCGTGAAGGAACGGAATCAGCAACAATGCCGGCTCCGGCCTGGATTATTGCCTTTCCCTCATGGTAGATGATGGTACGGATAACGATGCAGGTATCCATGTTTCCGCTGAAATCGATATAACCCAGAGCTCCCCCGTAAAGACCTCGCTTTACCGGTTCCAGCTCATCGATAATCTCCATAGCTCTTATCTTGGGAGCTCCTGAAAGAGTACCTGCCGGAAAGCAGGAGTAAAGGGCATCGAATACATCCAGACCGGGCTTCAGTTTCCCCTGCACATTGCTTACCAGATGTATTACATGAGAATACTTTTCAATATGCATCATATCTGAAACATGAACAGATCCATATTCGCAGACCCTTCCTACATCGTTTCTTCCCAGATCAACCAGCATTACATGCTCGGCAACCTCCTTTGGATCTGCCTTCAGTTCTTTTATCAGTAGTTCATCCTCCTCATAACTCCCACCTCTTCTGCGGGTTCCTGCAATGGGCCTTACCTCGACAATGCCGTTTTCAACCCTGGTAAGCATTTCCGGAGATGCTCCGATCACATAGTTTTCACCCAGAGACAAAAAGAACATGTAGGGAGATGGATTTACTACCCTTAAAATTCTATACAAATCAAAAGGATCTGCATCAACAGCAATAGAGAAACGCTGTGAAAGGACAACCTGAAAGATATCGCCGGCTTTTATATACTCTTTACACCGCTCTACTGCCTTCTCATATTCTTCCTTTTTAAAATTGGAAACAGCCTCTTTGTAGGGACGGATAGAGACATCCGGAGAAAAGAGAGCACTTTTCATCCGATTATTCATCTGTTCGATAGTACTCAGTGCTTCTTTATAGGACTGCTCAATGTCAGTATCGTTCTCTACGATTATATTACTGATAAGAACGAGTCTGTGTTCTCTGTTATCAAAAGCGATAAGATCCTTGTAAAATGCAAAGAAGATATCATCCAGGGGATCATCTTTGGGATTATTATCCGGAATGTTTTCCCATAACCGGATGGAATCATAGGAAAAATAGCCCACTGCACCTCCACTTAATCTGGGTAATCCGGAGATCGGGGCATGTTTGTACTGAGCAAAAAGGGAACGCAGGGCGTCTACCGGCTTATCCGAACCATTTTTAGGATTCGGGCCATTAATTTCCCAGATTTTGCGATTGGCCCTGAATGTCATGAAGGGATCTCCACCTAAAAATGAATATCTGGCTACAGAATCCCCACCGGTAACGCTTTCCAGGAGGAAACTGTATTTGCAGTCCTTGAAAAGCTTCATCCAAACCGATACCGGAGTTTCTGTGTCCGCCAAAACCGTTTTAAAAACTGGTATTACATTAAAACTGGAAGCCAACCGTTTTACTTCATCTAATGATGGGGTAATCACAATCGTTTTTCCTGGTTAAAGGGTAACTAATGGAGAAACATAGTCAGCGGATTAAAATTTTATGATAAATTTAATTCGCAGGCCATAATTTCCATTTTTGTAATATGATTCTCAATATAACTGCTAAAACTATAAACAAACAGTTTAAATTATGGTTTAAAATATACATAAAACCGGAAATCAGAGAGATATTTTGAGATTTTAGATATCATGGCTTATCGCCGATTTGGCGATTTTAGTGCGTTCTTTAGGATTGCTACCCTGCTTTTGGTATTAGTTTAAATCGAGGAACCTAATCTAAACTATTCATAGTTTTCGTTGGCACAAAAACTGCTATGTCATTTCCATTTTCGTCCGAAGATAAAATTCTGTAGAGGAGTTCCCTAAAAATGGCTACCGCGGCAGTTTTAATTTCCAGACAACCAATGCAACCGACTGCAAATACAGCCTGGGTAAGGGCTGCCGGGCAGGCGGTCCGCTGGCTTGGCCAAAGGGGCTACACAGTTTTGACATCTGAAGGGATGCAGACCTTTGAGATGGTTTTGTATTGGTGTGTCAAATATCAGGTAAATCAAATCATAGTGCTTTGTGCTTCGGATATGCATCATTTCATACAACGTTATTTATGGGTAAAAAGTCAGTTTGATTGTTTTATTTGTAATTCAATCATTATACCTCTTATCAACAAATCAAAAAAGATGCTTCCTTCATTGCGGGATAGATTTATCATGGAAAATGCAGATCTTCTGCTTCCTGTTTCCATAAGAAATAATGGTGAATTGGCAAAGCTTATCGAATCATGTGAAGGGAAGAATCACACAGTAGACAGGCGTTTTCAGATACCTTATGAGCACCGCTTATCGAAACTAAAGTATAGTGTAAAGAGAGAGGAGATCAGTGAAGCTGTTAAATCAATAAAAGGGGAGTATGTTATTCACTGGACCCGTTCCAGCTCCTATGCCTGGCCTGGCGAGCGTTTACAAAGTTATTACGCTTCGGTAAGCATCTGCAATGTTTATCCTAGAAATGCTTTTCTTACTTTGCAAAATATCCTTAGTACCAAAACGATAAAGGCTTCATCAAGACATATGTCCCGTAATGTGAAGGTGGTGTCATTTACCGGACATTCACCCTTCTATTTTTCTTCATTGATGAAGTGGCGGTCACGCTATAAAGAGATGTCATTTGAACCGTACGGAATCGGAATTGATAAAAAGGCAGCTGTTAAATATGGAATCAGACCGGTGATATATCATAAAAATTGCCATAATACCGATAAAGAGAGGTGGTTGAAACAGACTTATGGGAGATTGTCCTGGTGGCCTGATGAAGATGAATACCGGCACGCTGGCGACCTGGATCTTTCTCTGTTTTTTCCAGAGCAACTTCTCTGTTTTTGCTTAATGAAGAAGGAGGCAGAGCTTATTGAGCGGAAATTCGGAATCAGGGCAGTAGCGTTTTACGGGTGAAAGGGAAGCTGCAAGGGATGCTGATGAGAAAAACGCCAGGCACTATTATTGCGTTCTCATGGCCTACAAAGAAGTTTTTACTTGTTTTTTATCTTTTGAATTGTTAAAATGTCAAAATAATGAGCTTAAGTTCAGGTTCTTCGCACTAAACATATAGAGACGTTTAGTTGAGAACCTCTTTCAGGAGGATAATATGATGCTGGATTTCTCATCAAAATACCTTTTTCTTTCCTTGATGACTCTTATTTTGGCTCTGCTTCTTTACTACAAGTTAGTACCACCAAATTACCTGATTGGATTCAAAGAGCAAAGAATTTTGGATGACAAAACAGCCTGGTATGATATAAATAAGTTTTTTGGTCTGCAAATAATGAAAGGCAGTTTCCTTCTTGCTGTGCTCAGTCTATTCACCCCTGTGCTGGCTATTGCTGTGTTAAACAGAGAATCTACTATTTTTGGGGTGTTGATTCTGATTGCATTATTTTCTGTTTATACGACTAAAAGGCATGCAGACCGTTATTTCTCAATTTCTGAATAAGAACTCTCCATTAAGCAGAGTTCTTGTGTTTACCTGTCCTGTGGAATCGTAACGGATTTTTCCTGATTTTAAGATTTCTCCCGGTTTCCTATTTGAATTAAAAATAACAGTGGCAAGAGATCCGATTATTTGGCATTCGTTTTATTTTTTCGTTTAAACTTACAAATTCAAAGATTTAACGATGAAATACTCAATATTTTTAGGAGTTCTCTTATTTGTATTTTCCTCTACCAAATCAGCGGAATTCATAGGTGGCCGGATGAAAGGGAATTTATTCAAGGGCGACTATGTGATTAATGAAACGATTCTGGTGATGGAAAATGAGGAATTGATTATTTGGCCAGGGTGCAGATTATACTTTGAACAGTTCTGTGGACTAAGGGTTTCAGGTGAACTCTCATGCGTTGGAAATTCAACTGAACCGATTCTTTTAACCTCAATTAAGGCGATGGATAATAAAGAAGAAAACTCCCTTGCTGAAGCATTCGACTGGAATGGTCTGGAAATTGGCAGTGAAGCGAAATCTGCAGAGATTGCCTACACTAAAATCAGCCATTGCACATTTGGCATTCAGGTAAAATCAATGAATTCAAAAATAAGCTTGAGTAATGTCGTATTTAATGACATTGGATATGCCAGCCTCTGTCGGGAGACAAAACTTATTGATGTTAAACCGGATACCCCTTTTAGCATAACCTGGAAACCACATCAATATGATCTGATTGATAATCGGTTAGAAAGTAAACCTTCAGATATCGATCCTGGAAAAAGAAGAAGAATAATAATGACTTTTCGTACTGGATCCGGGGCTGCTGTTTTGTGCGGTGGTTTGCTTCTTGTTATCAGTTCGGTTATGGTTAACAGGAGCGCTGATCTTTACAATTTACAGAAAGATTATTCAGGCGCTCAATATTGCCGCAAGATGTTCTATAAAAACAGAAATCTTCAGTATACTGGAGGTGCCATACTGATGGCCGGGATAACTGGTGCTGGTATTTCATTTTTATTTTTTAACAATTGAAGCGACAGATAATTATGGAAAGAATCCTAAAAAGCTTTTCCAGATGCTTTCTGGTAATCAGCTTACAGTTAATCACTTGTTCAGATCTTCCATATTCTCCTTATGACAGGGCTTATAAAGGGGATTACAGTTTCGATCTGCAAATCAATAAAGATTCCCTCTATCCTTTCACACCATATCTTTTCCATTTTAGATCGGGTTCCGATTCCTACTTCAATTTCTCTTTCTATACTGATCCACCTGGAGTCATGGATCCTTTCTTTTTCCACAGCAGAAAATCCAGTGACACCATGGGATTTTATTTCACCAGACCGTTTTCCGGTAATATCGTGTTAACAGGTTTACGCAGGAATGAATGTTCGGATACTTTCCAAATAGAGCTTTCTGTGAATGATCCGGTAAAAATTAAATACATCAGGGTAATTTCTATCCCCGATACTATAAAGTCTTTTTTTATATCAGGAGATCAATTTGATTCTGAGCAGGTTAAAAATGTCATCTGGTTTCTGGATACAATTGCTGTTGATACTCTTTCAGTCAACGATACTTGTGCATTTCCAGTTTATTGTCCTAAGGATTTAATACTTTCGGCCATTATGTCAGATTGGCAGGGATATAGATTCTCTACTTCACCATGTACAGTTTTAAACCGTCAATTCCAGAAGAAAATAAAAGTTACAGAACCGAATCATCCATTAACCATTGGTGATACAGTTGTTCTTTTGATATCCCTCGAATCTAACCAGGTCGATTCAGGATCACTAAAAATTGAAAGCCTTTTTGATACTATAATTGTCCCTACAATTTTTTTAATTGCCCGCAATGATTTGTTTAGCGTAAGTATTGGCATAGTAGACCGGCCAGGGATTTTTCCTGTAAAGATTTTTTATACAGATTCGGAAGGAATCGTTTATGAACATATTCACTATTTAACCGTTGAACCAGATTTCCGTAAAAGAATTGTTTACGGAATATCAATGGTGCCGCCGGTTATTTACGACAGACAGCAGGTTACCTTTTCGGTTTATGCAGGTCTGTCTCCTTCGGGGAACGCCTGTAACCGGTTTTACTGGAGCTTTGATGGAGATTTTCAGTGGGATACTGTCAGTAGTAAACCTACAATTACCTCTTCTTTTACAGGAGATAGTCTTCATTTATTGGTTTGCTGTTCAGATTCAACAGGCTTTTTCAGTGATGTTTACAGGGCAGGTTTTCCTATCGAGCCAGGGCTGCCTGTGGTATATGATGCAGCTATAAAAGATCAGAAGCTTTATGCCGGGAAACCATTCATGGTCAGAATATGGGCTGAGGATAACCCGGGTGGAATGATCGATTCTTTTAAAATCAAATTGACTGATTTATCTGGTGATTCGATGATTTTTATTTCTGATCAGAGTAGCTTAATGGTTACTACTGATACAGGCTTTTTCGGAGATGTCATTTTGAAGGCAGAGGTGAAAGACAGCGCGGGTCACTGGTCAGTGCCGTTTATAATGCAGGATACCCTGGAAATAAGCAGAGGCTTTCCAGGTATTATTACATTGAAATTTCTGGATACAGTATGGCTTGCTCAACCTGCGATGCTATTAATCGAAGCGATCGATTATAATGGAATATTGAGCATGATCACGGTCAGTTGGGACGAATCGTTTACCGATACTGTAATCTGCAGTGAAAGCAGATTTTCAGAGGTATTCAGATACACTTTTAACAGTCCGGTTACAGGACAAAGAGTGGTAAAGGTTGATATTATAGATAATAATGGTTTACTGACCAGTGATTCTATCATCGTTTTTGTTCATGATTTAAACCTGGTAACCGAATGAGTTTCTCGTTTTTAAAGCTGACACAATAGAGGAGGATGAGTCCTCCTTCCCACGTAGCAGACTATTTGAGAGGACGGGTTAATCCTCCGTAGCAATTACGAAGTAGGATTAATGGAACTGTTCAATAAAAGAGTCTATCCATTTAAGCTCGGCTTCCAGAAGAAATATGGGTCTGGATGCTATAGCCAGCCGGTGGAACGGACACTTTGACTGTTGCAGAAATTTCAGCAGATCTTTATAACCATCGATTTTTTCTTTAAGTTGAGTCCTGTACAAGCAGAGAGAATCCTTTACTTTCTGAGCAGGAAGAAAATTGCAATTGTAGGTGCCTATATCAATCTGCCATCTTAAATGTTCAACATTGCTGAGGATTTTCTCGATTTTTCTTAGAAAAAGGATTTTCCCCTGTTCACTTATAGTGTAGGTATTTTTCAGGAAGTTCTCTTCGTTGTTTCTGTTATTTGTAAATACCAGCCCACGGGTTTCCAGGTTTTTCAGTAATTCGGGTATTGAAGAGATGGAAATTTCAGTCCAGAAATTCATGTCCCGGTATTGAACTTCCTGTTGTAACTGAAGGGCATTGGAGGGACCTTCAGAGAGTAAGCCTAAAAGTGCAGTCTCGGTATTTGTAAGTTCCAAAGAGAGCTCCGCATGAAAAAATTATCTTATACTGTTGTAACAGAAATAATATAACCTAAAACCAATTGTTTGTACCGGAAAAATTGTACCGGCTTTTCATGATAAATCAATTCGGTTACAGAATACTGATTTTAAGGGTATTATGTTTTGTTCAGGAGGGTTGTTTTTGGAAGAGGTATCAGGACACAATTAAATCGTATCCTGATAAAGGTTAATCAATAGTTATCGGTTAAGACCTGGAAGAAAGCCTGAGGATGTTCGCAGCATGGACATGTCTTAGGTGCATCTGTACTTTCATGGACATAACCACACTCACGACAAATCCAGGTTACCGGCTGAGCTTTCTTGAAAACCGCAGTTTTTTCCAGGTTTTCTAGAAGCATTCTGTAGCGCTGCTCATGGTGAGCTTCAGCTTTTGAAACCAGATTGAATTGTGCTGCAACCTGAGGAAAACCCTCTTCTTTGGCTATACGGGCAAATTCAGGATACAGTACTGTGTATTCTTCATGTTCACCATTTGCTGCAGCTTTAAGATTTTCTATAGTGGTGTCGATTTTTCCTGCAGGATAAGAGGCTGTAATTTCTACCATTCCCCCCTCAAGGAATCGGAAAAATCTTTTGGCATGCTGCTTTTCCTGATCTGCGGTTTCCTGAAAAACAGCAGCAATCTGTTCGTATCCTTCTTTTTTGGCTACAGATGCTGCAAAGGTATAACGGTTTCTGGCCTGTGATTCACCAGCAAATGCTTTTAAGAGGTTTTGCTCTGTTTTTGTTCCTTTAATGCTTCCCATCAGCTGTCTCCTTTATAGGGAACGTATTTATTATTTGTATAAAAAGGTAAGTTATGACATCAAAACTGAAAACTGAATATAGATATAATTTCGTTTTGGTTTTTAATTTATTTATATAATATTAACAATATCTTTAATGTTTCTTTCAAAAGTACTTATTTTATGGAAAATTTTAATTAAGCTGGACTTTTCTTCTTTGGTTCGTTTTTTGCGGCCTTTTCGACACAGTAAATCATTAACCAAATTAAGTGGAGTAGTTATGCATAAACTGGTACTGCTCAGACATGGTGAAAGCAGTTGGAACAAGGAAAATCGTTTTACCGGATGGACCGATGTGGATTTGTCTGAAAGAGGAATACAGGAAGCCAGAAAAGCGGGTATCATTCTTAAAGATGAGAATTATACTTTTGATATGGCGTTTACATCTGTATTGAAAAGGGCAATCAGGACCTTATGGATTGTTATGGACTGCATGGATCTGATGTGGATTCCGGTTCATCGTTCATGGCGCCTCAATGAACGTCATTACGGTGCTTTACAGGGGTTGAACAAGGCGGAAACTGCCCGCAAATATGGTGAGCAACAGGTTCATATCTGGCGAAGAAG
>CAYPMS010000040.1:0-30079 GCA_964411655.1 uncultured Fibrobacter sp. | reverse complement strand
CTATCAGGGTCCAATCCGGTAATCGCTGTCTGGTTAATGCTGAAAACTTTCCGGTCTATCAAAACGAAATCACATTTCTTTTTGGTGAATCCGGCATTGGAAAATCGATAATTACAAAAGGATTATATGGGTTACTGAATCCTGAAGATCTCACAGTTACGATTAACAACAAACCTTATGGATACCATCTCAACGACAACTGGACTAAGCAGATCAGAAGAAACGGCTTTTTTGTTTTCCAGGAGCCATCATCACACCTTAACCCCCTGCTGACCATTAAAGAACAGCTCAATGAAGGCTCTCTTTGTGATCATGAAGACCGGGAGATATTGAGATACCTGTGGCAAACCAATGATGATCAATCAATCAGAAAAATAATTGACATATTCCCCAAACCCTACCGTCCCAGTGGTGGAGAAAAACAGAGAATACTGTTAGCCATGGCTTTCAAAAGAATAAATGCTTTCATTGAGAACCCCTCCAATGAACAAACTGCATTTATTTTTGATGAACCCACAGGAAGTCTGGATAATAATTACCGTAACCGGTTTCTGGAATTGCTGCTTGCCAAATACAGCGCACGTCCTTTTACCACCATAATAATAACCCATGACTATTCTATTATAAGTGAGATTTACAGCAAACACCGCCATCTTGTAAAAAATATCCATTTCAAGGAACTGTCCCGTACAAAAGAACCAGATGTGGAAGTCCAGGATTTCTCACCACAGCAATACCTGAACTGGCTTCAAACAGGTCACAGCCAACACACGGAAAATCACACCAGCCAAACGGTACTGGAATTCTCATCCAGATTTTCCATTTTCAATCGCAATCTTTGCATCTACAAAGATGAATTACGACAGCATCCTTGTTCGCTGGTAATAAAAAAAGGCGACATGGTTTATCTGAAAGCTCCCAGCGGGGTAGGAAAAACCACTCTGGCAAAAATCGTCATGGGTCTTTACCATGCAGATTCCTTTAAAATGAAACTTGCCGGGTTAACGGCCAACGAAAAAAGTCCTGAATCTCTTTGGCAAAAACGGATCTGGGGTAAAAAAGCAGGAATGGTTTTCCAGCATGCAGACGAATCACTGAACCTGCAGGCTACGGTGCTTGAAACATTTAAGGGTCTGCCTTTAAAATCGAAACTGACTCCTGAAGGACTGAAAAAATATCTTCATGATCTCTTTGATCACTCCACTTTAACGAATCAGTTTCTTCAAAAAAAGGTGGCTTTTCTCAGCGGAGGTCAGAAACAGCGACTTAACCTGCTGCGAACATTGATACAGGCACCCGATCTGATTATTCTGGATGAACCACTGAATGGCCTGGATTTTAACAGCGTAAAAAGAGTTCTTGAGCTGCTAAATCAAAAACGTTCTCAAGGAACATCAATGTTAATGATTTCTCACAATGAGGAAATTTTCGAGCATTTTGTGCCAAAAGAAAATATTTATTACTTATCTGAATTGTAAGTGTCTGATGTGGCATACAGCTGAGTTTCAGAATAACAGTTTGGCAAGCCATGTGTTTTCTGCATAAAAAATCTGTCCATATGCTATCCGGGAAAAATTTTTTCTCACAAAAAGCTTAAAGTTAAACTGAAAAGTTTGGGAATTTAATCTCGAAGGCTTTGCACTTTAATGAAAAACTTTCGTGGCAAGGTAAAATACTTTCGGCTCAAAATTATTACAGCTATACCTTTTCACGGCAGCGAAATTTCCTTGTAACTGCTATACATGTACATCCTATCAGACTGAGCATAGTAATTGAAGGCTCTGGTACATTCCCCGTAATACTTGTAATTACCAGACGTGAACATTTAGAGTATTTCTTTCCATCTGATAGTAGTTCCTCAACTCCCAAAAGAGGGGTGTTGACCTCCCAAAATTTTATAGATAGAGTCTCACTGAAAAGTTGCACGTAATGTGACCATGTCCCTGCAAGCAGTATGCTTGGAATTTGAGCATCTCCATAAATCAGATCACTGCCAATATTTACCTTGTCAGTTGAAGCCTTTTTTTGGCCATCGGGTAATATATAACAACCCAGAAAATCGGTGTAAAAGTAATTTATACCCACCATATCATCATATAAATCTTGCACAAAAATCTTCTCTCCACCTGAATAAGCATAGCCTGAAGCGTTAAGATCATAAACAAAAGTATAATGAACAGAGTCTTTAGAATTTATTACTGTACCCACAGCAATAATTGTAATCAATGAAGCGCTGGCAGAGAAGACAAAAAACAGTATTGCAGTAACCGCTAATATTTTATTCATTGGGGCCTCCACAATAAATAGTTGTTTGTCGATTATCCGGCATTCACTACCAAATTGAAGCAATACTCATACACTTAATTGCCTGTATAAACGAATACATATTTTCAGGCTTTTATCGATCAACAGCAAAATAGGTGCTAAAATCGAATAGTGCAATTAAAAACCTTATCTATAAGGAAAAAAATCCAGTCATCAGATTTTTCCCTGCCTTAAAAAGAGCGCGGCACAAGACTTGCCCACAATATTTCCGTAATGTAGTTTTTCCATTTCCGCATAACTGACGCAGTTGAGGAGCACCTCAAGGGAGTGCGGGATGTGTTTTGCCGCGCGTCTGGGCATTAGAAATTTCTTTAACCAAAGGAGTCGCCCATGAACGTGTTAAAAAAAAATGACCCTGAGATCTTTCAGCTCATCAAATCCGAAGAATCATACCAGAAATCTACCATCCGACTTATAGCCAGCGAAAACTATGCTTCAAAAGCAGTTCTGGAAGCCTGTGGTACAGTTTTTCAAAATAAGTATTCTGAAGGTTATCCAGGTGCTCGCTACTACCAGGGTCAGATCAACTGCGACGCAGTAGAAAGTTTGGCCATTTCCAGAGCTAAAGCTCTTTTTGGCGCTGAACATGCCAATGTCCAACCCTATTCTGGTTCCCCTGCAAATCTGGCAGTCTATCTTGCATTTGCCAAACCAGGAGATACCATTCTCGGGCTCAACCTAAGCCATGGTGGCCACCTTACGCATGGTTCCAAGGCAAGTATTACCGGCAAATGGTTTAACGCTATACATTACAGCCTAAATCCTAAAACCGGCCTTATCGATTATGATGAAATCCGCAGCCTGGCTCTCCAACATAAACCAAAACTGCTCATTGCAGGGCATTCTGCTTATCCCAGAGTGCTTGATTTCGCAAAATTCCGCTCGATTGCAGATGAATGTGGTGCCATCCTTTTTGTAGATATGGCTCATTTTGCAGGCCTGGTAGCTGGTGGTGTTCATCCAAACCCTGTTCCATTTGCAGATGTAGTTACTACCACTACACATAAAACACTTCGGGGCCCTCGCGGTGCTTTGATTCTTTGCAAAGAACAGCATGCAAAAGCTATTGACAAGGCGGTTTTCCCGGGACTGCAGGGTGGTCCACACAATGCAACTACCGCAGGAATTGCCGTTGCTCTTGGAGAGGCTCTCAAACCATCATTTAAAGATTATGCCCAGAAGGTTGTAGAAAATGCCAAATACCTGGCTTCTGAACTTATTTCTCATGGCTTCAGCCTTGTTTCAGGCGGTACCGATAATCATCTTATGTTAATTGACCTCTCAAATAAATCCGTTACCGGTAAAATTGCCGCCGTTGCTCTGGAAAAGGCAGGAATCGTACTCAATTATAACACTGTACCAGGGGAAACCCGTAAGGCATCTGATCCTTCAGGTATCCGCCTCGGAACTCCTTCTGTAACAAGCCGCGGTTTTGGAATTCCTGAAATGAAGAAAATTGCACTCTGGATGAACGAGGCTATCAACAATGTAAACAATGATGCTGTTCTTGCAAAAATCGCATCTGAAGTTGCAGAACTTTGCAAAGGATTCCCTGTTCCGGGCATCGAATGATCTTACTTTTTTTCGCGCATGACAGTTATTCTGTTATGCGCATTGTACCTTTCTTCATATAACAGTCTCGCACCATTTCCTTTAATCAATTTTATTTTATCCTTTTATCAACGGAAAGAAGAAACAACTGAAAAATGGAAAAAGTGAAAATTGGTGTCAGTTCATGTCTTCTGGGAAACAAGGTCAGATATGATGGTAACCATAAGCTGGAGCGTACTATAACTGAAACATTGGGTATTTTTTTCCAGTTTGTGCCTTTTTGTCCGGAAGTGGGAAGTGGCTTGACTATTCCCAGGGAGGCAATGCATCTTGTTGGCGATCCATCTTCACCTCGCCTGTTAACCACCAGGTCTCAGATTGACCTTACAGATCGTTTGATCAGATATACTGAAGCCACATTAAATTCCATCTCTTCAGAAAACCTCTGCGGTTTCATCTTTAAATCAAAATCTCCCAGTTGCGGCCTGTTTGACACCAGGGTGTTTACCACTCTAAACGGTGGTAAGGTTAAAAGAAGCACTGGTCTTTTTGCAGCTGCATTCATAAAAAAGTTTCCGCTTATACCAGTAATTGATGAAAAACAGCTTCGGAATCTGCCACTTCGGGAAAAATTCATCAAGCAGGTATTTGCTTTTTCCAAATATCAAGATACGAAGCAGTGAATACCATTCAGCGTTTTTTTGACAAACGCCGATAAATCATTTCAACAGCCTCACTTACCCATCTGCTGTCGTTATAGCTTTTGTAATAACGATAATTAATAAACAAGGTCGGAGTTAATTCCACTCCGTTTTGAAGAGCTTCCTGGTAAGACTTCCTCAGGTATTCGGTAGTGCTTTGATTTTCCATCCGGTATCTCAATGATTCTACAGGAATTTTCAGGCTGTCTGCCACTTTTATCACCATCTCCACATTCAGCCTTTCCTTAATTGAAGAGACAGCTCTCAGAAGTTCTGATTGCTTTCCCCAATGGGATGCAGCAACCAGTGCACTGTTCAATAAATTAACACCGAAGGGTTTTACTGCCAGCTTTGCTTTACCCAAAAGGCTGCCGGTTGTTACACTGTCGTAGAGTTCACTATAAACTTTTTTACATATTGGGCAGGAAAGAGAGATATACATCACTATCTGTACCGGTGCAGAGCTGGCTCCGGCAAAGAATAAACCGGAAGTATCGATTGCAAAAGTTGTTGTATCTGACAAAAAACTGATTCTTTTTTCCAGAGCCTTAATAATAGTGCTGCAAGGTTTATTAACCTCAATCATCAATTCTCGAAAAGAGTGGAAACGTGCAGATTCATCTGCTTTTATTTGGGAAGTCTTCAGGGCATTCTCAATAATTTTTAAGCCACAGGTATCATTTTTGGATTCTGCAGAAATTTCTGAGCAGAGGACAAAAATGACAGACAAAACAATCTTTAGAAAACCAGTACTTTTTTTCATAACTTTTGTCTCCTCACTTTACGGATTTGAATCCGAATACACTTCCACAAATTCCACCGGTAATGTGTGCAAACTGGGAAATATTATCTCTTTGGAATGAGTCAAGGAACTCTCTGGTCAGGAATAAGAAGATAATAAGAATAAAGGTGAGAGGAATGTCTCCCGATTTGAAATTGGTGAACGATCCCAGAATAATAAACATGAAAACAATCCCGCTGGCACCCATCAGACCGGTATTAAATAGCAAGCTGTTCAGCACCCCGGTGACTGCAGCAGCGACTATCATCATGGTAAGAATCCTCTTTGAACCGTATTTTTCCTCAAGAATAGGACCAATGAGCAGTATAAATGCAAAGTTACCAATAAGATGATTCCAGTCCTGATGACCAAGGGCATGCGAAAAAATACGCAGATAAGTCAGGGGATTGGAAAAACTCATCTGAGGATAAGCAACGAAAAATGTTTTAATGAATGTTCCATGAATCGAATCGATAAACAGTATACCGGTACTGACCAAAGTGAATGTCAAAATTACCGGAGAATTGTATCGTATCCTCATTTTAATTCACCCCGTATTTTCTATACGTTATCATCTTTAAACAATTTTTCCGCCAGCCACACCAGGTTTTCTGAAAATCTATCTATGGTGGCAAGCCCTTCCTTATCATTTGCCACTTCACCAGCTTCTCTTCCAAATGTAATATTCCAATAAATGGAGCCTGGAACGATCATATCGTTAATCATATACCAGTAAAGCAATTGCGCATAGGTGAAGTTTTGTCCGGCTCTCCGGGCCACCACCAGCGGTCCACCGATCTTTCTGGAGAACAGATTTCCCTTGGATCGTGAGACATAACCAGCTCGATCCAGTAAAGACATAAGCTCTGGTGTCGCAGAACCGAAATAAACCGGAGATCCACATATAATAATCTGCGCTTCACACATCGCCTTAAAAATAAAATCAAAATCATCATCTGAGATTATACAGGACCTGCTCTCCTCTTTTCTGCAATAGCCACAGGCTTTACATGGTTTAACCTGCAATTCTGAAAAAGAAAATAGCTGAGTTTCTATACCTGCTTTTTCAAAACTACTTGCGCAGCGTTTCAGTAAAAACTCGGTATTTCCGTTTCTTCTGGGACTTCCACAAAGAAGTGCTGCTTTCACAATTATACCCCCTTGAAATTTTTATCACTCATTTCTTTCTGAAATGAAATGTATTATAGAAACCTGCCACAAATTCATCAGTCTCTCTGGTTAAACCTTTTTCCAGATTCAGAGTAATTGTGCTCAATTTGGTTTCTCGGTGAACCTGGATTCTAAATACCGAATAATGAGCAAGTTTTGTGGATGACAATCCATTGTACATCCCGCTGACTTCCATCTGTGCAGCCCAGGAACTGCAAAATTTATTGTAAACAGATATTCCATAGGGAATTTCATCTGCCTGTCCTGAACCCCTTACATATTCAACCGGACTGCCTAATGGGGCAAGACCCAACCGTGAGTGAATGACAAGCGAAGGTCCTATTTTTTTGGAGACATTAAATAATAACAGATAATCCGCTTCCCCGGTACCTGCTCCAGCCAATCCATTGCTCTCATAATAATTGTGATTATTATCCCAAATAGTGTAGGGTTTTGCACTGGAAAAAGCAACCCCCACAGTGAACGCAACAGCCGGCCTGTATCGTCCCTCTTTCAACAGACACATTTTAGTTTTAAAGCGCGGTGTCTTCCCTCCAGTATTATGCCTGTTCTGATATGGAAATTCGATAAATAAATCGGTAAGCTCCATTTCCAGTGCAATGACATTGCAGGGATATATGATAAAATAAAGCGGTACGGTTAACATTAGCCGCTCCTGCCAGTAGGGATTTCTCACCAGTGGCATCTTTCGTGTGTAATAAGCCATAAAACCGGTTTGAAAATCCCAGAACCCTGCTTCTTTAAAATAGGCATCACCCATTCTCGAATACATGTATCCACTCTGATGTCCGAAATTAAAATTACTCTTTTGAATAGTGTTTGAGGTATCCCAGGCAAATGATACACTCACAACTATTAAGGAGACTAAAATAACATTTCTTAACATCACCACTTCCCAACCCAAAAAACATCGTGGATAACTGGTAATCAGTTCGAAACCAGCTCATCATTCGATATCCCGGCAAAATCAGGTTCAACACTTAACAGATGATTTACCAGATCCCGGTTTTCATTTTGCAGACGCACAGCAAGACGGAAATATCCGGCTCCATCGGAGAATTTTGAACTGATATCTTTGACAAAAATCGATTTTTCAGATAATAAATATCTGCTCAACTGATGAGCGAAATCTGCATTCCCTTTCAATCTGACCAAAAGGAAATTTGCACCGCTTTTATAAACCCTGTCTATATACGGGATTGTAGAAAGCTCGGCAGCAAAATCGGCTCGGTCCCTGATAGTCTGTTCAAAAGAGCTGCTAAGGGTGTTTCTGTGTTTTAGAATGAGCTCCAGGAAATGTTCTGCAATGGAGTTCATATTCCAGATAGGTATGTTCTGTTTTACATAAGTGTTCATTCCCTGATCACAGCAATAAAAATAGCCCAGCCGGATTCCCGGTACACCCAGTGATTTGCTTAAACTTTTGATAACCATGATGTTGGAAAGTGGTTTCTCTTCCAGTACAGTAATGACAGATGGAATTTCTGAAAATTCAATGAATGATTCGTCAACCAGTATCTTCTTGTCAGGAAATGCAGCAGCAAATGAATAGATCCAGTCAGTATTAAGAAGGGTTCCGGTTGGGTTATTCGGGTTAACAAAGACAATACAGTCTGCATCCATGGCCTTATGCTGAATTTCAGTAATATCAAAATCGCCATCATCTTTGTAAGTATGGAATTTATTGAATATCCTGCTATATTCGCCAAAGCTGGGACACGGAATAAGAGCGGAAGAGTTACCGAACCTGGATCTGAGAATCGGATAGATTTGTGATGCTCCGTTAAGCGCAGTTATCCTGCTTTCATCGCATAGAAGAAACCATGCCATTTTACGATCAAGAAGAGCCTGCCGTGATCCGTAATTGTGCATAAGATCAGCAAGCACGTTCTTCATTTCTGAGATAATTGATGCATTGGGAAAGTGCATATTTCTAATGAAACAAAAGTCTGTAAAATGGTAATTCCAGTACCCGCCGAATGCATATTCCAGTATTTCTTTCCGGTTTTCATTAAAATCGAACTCTGCAACCTGCAGATCGTTAGGATCATCTACTTCAGACCAGTTCTCTCCCTGCACAATCTCTGCATGAATTGTCTCTTTTTGCATGTAAATCAATATACCCAGAATCAATTCATAGTAGCAATTACGATCGATTACGTTAGCATAATAGATAAGCAGCTTTTTAAAGGAAGTATTACAGAATTCTCTGGAAAATTTGTAAATATTAAGTGTCTTATATTTATCTGAAAAATCAAAAGATTCAGATTGCAGATGAGGTGGTATGACATTTGTAATTACCGAATTTTCAACAGTAACCACAGTTCCATCCATACCGATTCTGTACTTATCAACCAGTGCTGCATTTTTATAGGGTGAATTTATCAGCCGTCTGATAACTTCCGGATGATATAGCAGGTCCGATTCAATCAGTATGATATCGTTGTCAATACTGATATGTTCAAAAGCAAGTGCCATGGAATAAATATTGTTGGTTTCACGGTATTTAGAATTATGTATGAATTGAAATGATAATTGTGGATAGCACTCACGTAAATGCTCTGTCAATTCATCAGCCCGGTAGCCGGTAACCACCACGATATCTTCGATACCATTTTCAACAAGACCATCAATTATCCTGCAAATGATAGTTTTCCCGGCAACTTTCAACATTGTTTTGTGACATGAATCTGTCAAAGGTCGCATTCTGTTCCCATAACCGGCTGCTAATATTATTGCTTTCATTTTTGCCAGGTTCCTTTCAGGTACCTTCTGAAATTTGTGTTTGAATCGGTTTGTTTTTTCTTTTCTCCTGCTTTTGCATTATGAACTCAAAAAAAGAACCTATAAATGCCAGTATGTTATTCATCGTCCAGTAAATAACCATTCCTGCAGGTGATGTGTAAAGCAGAAGGAAAAACAAAGCTGCCATCCAGTAAAGACTTTTTCTCTGTTTTTTCTGAAGAGTAACAGAAAGTGATGGATCTGTGTGTATCCAGGAAGAACAGATGGTAAAAAAGGTCATGACAAATGGAAGAACATTAAAATATTCACCAAAAAACGGTATGGTAAAGGGAAGCTTAAAAAGATGATCCGGAAAGGAAAGATCCTTTATCCATAGAAAAGATGTATTGCTCAAAGCTATATGTTCACTGAGCATGTGATAAGCTGCAAAGAATACCGGTATCTGAATGGCTGCGCTCAGCAGACTCTTCAATGAATAAAGAGGGCTTATTCCAAGCTCCTTATATGCTTCCAGTGTTTTTCTTGTCTGTTCTTCACCCTTGTACCTTTTCTTAATTTCATCCAGTCGGGGCTGAAGCAGTGATGACTGATGGTTTACCTGTTTTTGCCAGATGCTGGCCAGCCTGAAAAGAGGTGCCAGTATAATCTTTACACAAATGGATAATAAAAGCAATGACAACGGAACACTGTGAAATATCTTCAGGAGCGCATCATAGATAAATAAAAATCCAAATGATAACCACCTCATCCAGAAAGGCAACTGGTAAAGAAGTTTACCAAGGTGATGGTCTGCCTTTTTAAGCTCATTGTAAACTATTGGACCATAATACATTCTCAAATCGGACGATTTTGACAATTCAATCCTGAATGAACCATCCTTGTGTTTAAAGGGTAGACTTGATTCGGAAGATTGAATAAAGCACCCCCAGAATCTGCTGTGGATTCCAATCCAGCATCCCCCTTTTAAAGTGCCGGTTTCCGGAAGCTTGTCAAAATTGAGAGTCTGGATCTTTTTATCCAGGTATACCAGATCACCCCCGCTTCTCATATCATCGGGAAATGTAATCTGCAATTCCTGAGAATTCTTCTCAGGTATTGCCCTTAAGTCCTCACCGGCCAGCCTGCCCGAAAAAACCAGAGAATAGTTATTTTTATGGAAAATATACTCTTTTACCACCTGTATACCTGATGACAGGGGTGATGAAAAGAAACTGATATTTACAGTGGTATCCGTCTGATACTGGTGCATTTTATATAATGACAGCTCAATACTGTTATCAGATAATAAGTCATTCCCGGTTTCCATCCTTATTAATGGAACCCCATTCTGGTTGTGAAATACTTTATCTATTCTGACAACATCGCAGTAGTTGTGAGATATTTGAATATCAAAGAGATCACCTTCTGTAGTAAAGCGAATAATCTGATTTTGAAGAGTGACAGAGGACAAAGAATCAGGCTGTTTCTCTGTTTTTTCTGAGAAAGAAACGTCAGTAAAAAGGGTGAAATGAAGAAGGCATAAATAAAAGATTCTTTCAAACATCGTTGCATTCATGACTATTGCCTAAAAAACCTGCCCATTTCACTTAATGCAGAAACGATGTTAGGGCTTATCTGCGGTCTTTTGATGATCTGATAATGTCTATCTCTGACTTCATAATATCCTCCGGGGAACTGAACGGTAACCTGATTCGGTTCTACAATAGCAAAATTAAAGTAACTTCCTGTAAGCAACCAGCTCCAATCTTCTTCTGAAAACAGATTTTTCCCGGAACAGTAATCGGATTCTGGATTTGTCACCATGAAAACCTCTTTCATCAATGTGGCAACTATATCATAGTGAGAAGTCCTTCTCTCAACAGTTCCTTTTGGCTTACCGGGCCATATTGTAACAAATGGAGTCCTTATTTGCCAATCACTGAAAGAACTGCCGTGCCCATTAAATCCCAAACCGTTGTCATTGAATTCCTCACCATGATCCGAAGTAATAATAACAACAGTACTGTCCAGAAGAGCACGTCGGGTCAGATCCTGCAGAACCGATTCCACCAGTGAATCGGTATATTGAAGACTAACTTTGTATCTGACAAATTTTTTCTGTATCTCTGTCATTCCTTTATCATATTGAATTCTATCTTTATATGCAGGTGGGTAACTTTCCGTACAGAGCGCATCATAGAAAAGAAAACCAAAAAAGGGTTGATCCTCTCTCTTCTGATCCAGCCATGATTTCCACTGTTCTGTAATTGCGGAATCATTCCTATATGGTGCCTGGGGGTCGGGTATGACTGTTTCCAGCCGAAGATCCGGCACTTTAACAAATGCAGTAACGTCCAGGTTTGCAGGCGCATATAATTTATAGCTGGTAAATATTCCTGGAGCATAACCGGTCTGAAGCAGTCTGTCCATAAGAACCGGAGAGCGCTTGTGAGACTCAATATATTGCTGATAGGTTGGTGGTATTCCATAAAAGAGAGAAAACGTCCCCATCTTTGTGGAATTTCCGCCACTGTAATGATTTTTAAATATGGTGCCATTCCTGCTGGCGAAATCAAAACAGCGTGGTGCATTTGCAGGGTTCATCATATCATGACGCATGCCATCAATAGCGATTATAAGGATATTTTTACCCGGACTTGAAATTGCGAATTCCAGAGGCTTTTGCGGATAGATAAATTCGTTTCCACTACTGGTAAATTTTTGAGGAATTTCTCGCCTGTTGGAAATATCCACAATACCATGTTTTATCATGAATCTTTTGCTGGTTGATGGATAAAAAAGAGGCAAAGTGGTGGTAAACCTGGTAATATTCACATATCCTTTAGCATCAGCCCATATATGTGTGACATGAGTAAAAAGCAGAAATACCAGAGTAAGGGGTATACTAATTGTAAGCCAGATTTTTTTGCGTTCATTAACAAAGTGATTCCAGCTGATTTTAGCAACAAATGAATTAAATACCAACAAAATGAACAGATACACAATACCAAAACCCCAGGTTTTCCATCCAAGAATCCTTATGGTGAGCAAGTTAAAATGGAACCTGTGTGAGGTATACACCTGCGCATCAAGAAGTTCGATGCAAAGTACCACTGAACTCAACAACACACATACAGGAATGATAAATTTCCTATAAGGAATCAAAACAATCAGCGGAAAAATCAAAGCAGCCCATGCGATGATTGAAAAGGATGCAAAATGGCTGGTAAAGGCGGTAAAGGTATATATGATGGAGAGAAGATCTCCTGGCAGTCTGTATGTGGAGATATAGAGTAAACCGATAAGAAGCATCAGAATCGTAGCAATTGAAAAGAACCCGGCACTCCATCTGAAAAGTTCCAGCCGTTTTTTCATTTGCCACCATGAGCCACTAAATAAAATCGAACATTTCTTTTTTACTTTTTCAACAGTATTTAATTTGACAGATGAATCATCAGGCTGATTTCTGGTTTTCATGATTGTTCTTTGTGTATGGTGAGTTTAAGGAACCATCGAGTCTTTTTTGTCTCTGGGCATCTGCGATTTTGATAATTTCCCTGGCCCCTGTTTCAACGCTTTTTCCAAAGTTAAAAAGAATGTTCTCTCGTAAATTAGCGATCTTCTCTTTGAACCGTCCTGGATCAGATAGAAGCTTCTCTATTATCAGCGGAGCACTCTCGAGTTCATCCATTTTGAGTACAAATCCTACCTCATTGCGGATACTTACTTCCATGGGCTCCAACCCCAGCTCCTGATATGCAGGATTTCTGACTCTGCGGGGAACATCTATGTATAAAACCGGCTTCTCAAGACCAAGCACATATTCGATAGAAGTGGAAGACCAGTCACAGACAAGCAGGTCAGAATCAAAAAGTGAATCTTTATCTCCCATAAGATTAACATATTTAAGTAAGGGATTTTTTCCATAGAGTCTTAGAATTTCTTCGACAATCTCTGGAGTAAGTTTAAGAGTCTGGTAATGAGGCCTCAAGGTAACCTTAAATCCGGCATTGAGCAAAACGCCAACGATTTCTTTACCACAGAGATTAAGAATGGAATTCTTTCCCCAGGTAGGGGCCAGCAGAATTGAGTAAGGTTTTTGGGGTAATTTATACCTTTCGGCAGCTTCTGCATAAAGTTCTTCTACCCTGGCATAACCGTGGGGAACCAGGTTTTTGGGAGCAAGCCCTTTAATCTGTTCCCGTTTGCGAATCTCCTTTATCTGGTGTGGACCAACGCAAAGAATAGTATCGTAGTGATCATAGGAGTTTTCGAAATCAACCATGTGGGTACTCCCCATGGCATGGAATAAATAAATATAATGAACAGGATTAATAGATCGTTTCAACTGGAAAATGTTCAGATCTATCATAGTCAGCAAAAGACAGTCTGCCTTTAAAAACTGAAAAAGTATGATTTGCCAAAAACCGGGTTTGATATAAAAGGACTTAAACAATGAATGCTTCTTGGAAAGCCCCGGATCCAGAGGGTCTGAACTGATATAACAAACGTGCCTGGAATTCAATAGCAACTCTTCAATTATTTTCTGAAAATGATGCCAATCCTGCCCGCTTTCTGAATAAACTACTATGTTGCGTTCATCAGGTGTAAGTCTATTGAATGCCTTATAGTTTTTAAAAGACTTAAAAAATAGATTTAATGAAACCAGAGGATTTTGTTTCACAATCAGCTTTCAGTGTTATTGTGAATGAAGATGGTTGACTAATTCTTTTTTTTAGGTTTAAAGAAGGATGTGATTTTATACCAGAAAGTTTTTATTCCAAGAATTATGGTGGCAAAAACACCCACAATAGCTGAAATAATCATAGTTCCGGTTCCTGGGTCCAGGTATGCAACAGAGAGCTGTGAGTTGCGCTGAACCTCTGGAGTCAGGAGTCCGGCGATAACAGCTATTGTCAACGTTATGTTAAAAAAGATATTCAGGCGAAGCTCTTCAATACTTTTTTTCATGATACCCCCTAATTGAAACGATTACTAAAATAATTCACATTCTTTATGGTTATCAAATGGATTTATCTGCATCCTGATTTGGCCTTTTGTTTGCAGGAATTTCACCCCAGGGGCAAACTTATTTTTCTTTTTTTTACTGGATTATTTACAAAGAAATTGTGCCTTAATACAAGTGCACGAGTAATGCACATTTTGTAGTGTCTGAATGTTAGCGGGAGAAAACTCTTCCCAAATTTAATAATATGAGGAGTATTTATGGGACAATCCTTGCATGATGCAGTGGTGATCTATAATCTTTTCCCTCGCCTGGTGGCATCATTGCATCTATGGGTGAAACACTTGAGCCGAATTTCAGACATGGGATTCAATAGCATCTATGTAAACCCATTTCAGGAAACCGGCAATTCCCGAAGTCTGTATGCAGTAAAGGATTATTACCGGTTGAATCAAGAGTTTCTCCCTGAAGGAAGTGCACAGGATGACTTTTCTCCAATCAGACAGTTTATAAGAAGCTGTGAGGATTATGGTATTGATGTTTATATGGATCTGGTGATAAACCACACAGCTAATGATTCAGTTCTTGTTAAGCAGCATCCACAATGGTATAAGCACGATTATAGTGGAAATGTAGTTCATCCATTTGCAATAGATCCAGCCAATTCATCTAATGTGACTGTCTGGGGCGATCTGGCCGAGCTTGATTTTGAACATACAAGCGATCTGACTGGTTTATTGAAATACTGGGATGGGGTAATCTCCTTTTACCAGGAACTTGGTTTTGCCGGCTTTCGCTGCGATGCTGCTTATAAAGTACCATGCTCGGTTTTTCAACCATTGATCGCTGCAGCAAAAAAGAGAAATCATAGAACATTATTCTTTGCTGAAACTCTGGGATGTACCCTCAATCAGGTACAACATCTCAATGGATGTGGTTTCGATTACCTGTTTAATTCCTGTAAATGGTGGAATTTTGACAGTTCATGGTGCCTGGAGCAGCATGAGCAATTCAAGTACATTGCTCCATCAATCGGTTTCCCTGAATCTCACGATACACTCCGCACTCCGGCAGAAGCCCCAGGTTCGCTTAACTGGCATAAAAACCGGTACATTCTGGCAGCTGTTTTCTCCAAAGGTTTACTTATGCCTATGGGATATGAAACAGGAGCCACCAGTAAAATAGACGTGGTTAATTCCCGTCCTCAGGATCTCCAATATGGTAAATGGGATGTTACAGAGTGGATCAAAGCTGTTAACATTTTTAAACTTAACAACCCGCTTCTATGCCAGGAAGGAAAGTGGAGAGCATTATGGAGTTTTGATTCAAACATCCTCTTTTTATTGAAGGAAAGTGAGGACCAGAAACTAAAAATGGGATTTTTGGTAAACAAAGACTGGTATAACCCGATTTCTATTCCTATAAACCAGCTTCCTCATGAGATAGCGGATTTTAAATACCGTGTAAAACCTTTTGATGATCCATTGAAGAGAAGAAAAAATGATGGTGATTTGGAGCTGGGCCCTTCAGAGATCTGCCTTTTTGTGGAATAGCAATCAAATCTATGAATTAGATTCTGGTACCCAAAGCATCTTGCTACGGAATGTGTTTCCATCGGGAGACTTCACTTAATTTTGTAAATCACGATAAGACAAATATCAGGTTTTACTATTCATTAATAAACCTCAGTGCCTCCATTCCCCTGGAATGTACAAATTTAACTATTATGACACCCACTGTATTAACGGTCAAAGTCGTTTTGCTGTTTATCAGATCTGTCCTTTTTATCAGATGACCATTGAGAGCAAAAACAGATACTTCCCCAGGACATTCTGACTGTAATTCAAGATGACCGTTTTTTATTTTCGCAGTAAATAATTGGCTTTTTGCTGGTTGCAGCCTGCCTGATTTATAATGAACTGTCGTCTTATACAAAGAATCCATTTTCTGTGCCCAGAGTTGTTGGATTTTCTCTGCTCCAGTGGCATTAGGATGAACTCCATCACTGCTTAATCCTTCCGGATGTTCTAAAAACCAGCCATACAAATCAGGACCGGCAATAAGGTTATTCTGAACTATAAGTTCATCTATACAATTGAGGTAATCTGGATGAACCTGCCAGCCTGCAGCAGTTTCATTGGTAGCAATCACTCTCGCAATAACAGGTTCTATTCCTGCCTTTTTACAGGAATCAATAACTTCCTGCATGTTCTTTTTAAAGGTCTCAACCCCATAATTACTACCTCCCCAGGCATCGTTGGTGCCATGCTCTATAGCCCAAAAGTGTGCATTTGATGCCACTTCCAGATATGTCTTAAGATTTTGAACCAGCTGGGTGCTGTTCTGGCATCCAATACCCCCGCGAATCATAACCGGATTAAAAGTAGGATAATCTTTTGTGATCAGGTCTGCAAAATTTTCTTCTGGCGGGCTGCCTTTAAAGACGTTTGCAGAAATGCTGGTCCCTACAAAAAACCAAATATCTTCAGAGCCACTCGATATGTCAAAAACTTCGACTTCATCAAGATAGCCCCCACCATCATTGATTATTATTTTTATCCATCTTGCACCTGCAAAATCTATCTCATGCCCCCTGGCTGTTACCATATTGTTTTCTATGGACAAAACTTTATACCACTGGCCATCGGAACCATTGGTGGAATTTGATGATGTAAAAATGTCATAAGAAATTAAATATTGTAATTCATTATTTGGACAATTTGGAGGTGCTAAAGGTGCCTTAGCCCAGGCATACGCAGGGTTGTTTAAGTTCAGAAAAACCTTCTGGGGGCCTTCTCCGATATTAATGGCTATCCATGAATCTTTTTTAACTGACCAGTTCTGCCCATTGAACTTGTTGTCGGTTAAAAATGAGACTTCTCCACTTGAAGTGTATGCGGTTTTACCTCTGGAGACAATAGGATTAGAAACCATAGCTTCCGTAATAAATACACACATAACCAGACACATTAATAGAGGCTTTAAAACAGTTGTAACAAGGATCATTTTTACACACAGATAATAAAAGAGTGTTTATAATAAATATTGAATTCTTTTTTAAATAATATAGCTATTTATTCATATATTAATATATTGTATTAGACCTAAGGGACTATATAAATTTGGCTCATCCTCAACAGATAAGTTTAATTTTACTTATACTATCCAAAAAAGGATAAGCGACAAAATGGTCAATGTTTTCGAATATTACGATTATAGAAAATTCCTTCGGGATTCTTATGAAGAGATGCATTCAAAAGATGTAAAATTCTCTTATCGTTTTATTCAGAACAAAACCGGCATAGATCCTGGTTTTTTGGTTAAAGTCTTTAATGGGCAGAAAAGATTACCGGAAAAAGCGATTCCCCGATTTATAAAGCTGTTGAAACTGGACGATCGTCAAGCAGAGTATTTTACAAATCTGGTTTTTTACGGGCGAGCTAAATCAGATATTCAGAAGAAAAATTACTTTGAAAGGCTGCTTTCATACAAAGGACCCGGGTGCAGAGTAGTTGAAACAGATGCTTATGAATTTTACAGCAGATGGTATTACACTGCAATACGAGAGCTAATTGGAATATATCCGTTTACCGGCAATTTTGAAGAGCTCGCCAATCTGCTGGTGCCTCAAATAACGACTTCCCAGGCAAAAGAAGGAATAGAATTACTCGAACGGCTGGGTTTAATTTCGAAAGATCAGCATGGAAGATACAATCAGACCGATCGTTTTATAACCACAGGGGAAAAATGCAAAAAGGATGCTACCAGAACATTCCATAAAGAGACGATACAGCTTGCCAGTGATGCACTGGAACGAATTCCTCAGGAATTACGTGACATCTCCACCATCACCGCTACTTTATCTACCGATGGTTTTAGTAAATTGAAAACCAAAATGACTCAGTTCCGTAATGAGATAATGAAGATCGTTCAGGAAGAGAAGAATGCAACAGGAGTATATCACCTCAATTTCCAATTGTTCCCCATCAGTAAAACTTTGCAGGATTAATCTTTAATGAGGTTTTTTATAGTAATAATGTCAGTTGTAATTTCCTCTGTTTCCCGGCCTTTTTATTGGGGAGGAGGTCCTGGCTCTGGTTCAGAAACTACCAATAATATTTTTCGAGTGTAATTTCTTGTCATTGCTCTCTCAATCCGTACCTGAATCTACGTGGTTCTTTCCACAGTTTCTTTGAGCTTTTTGAGAGCCTTTGGCCACAATTCACTGAACATTTCCACATAGTCTTCTTCTACATCTATATCCACTTCAAATTTGGTATTATCTCCAATCGGAGTGAAAGTGTAATTTTCATATGCCGGAGCAAACTGTTTTACCTTTTCACTACTGGTGTCTTCCATCCCGCCAGAAATATAGCCCAGGTGCTTGATAGAGATAAAGGAGTATTTCCTGCTTTCTGCTATTTCCGCAATCATACCTTCTTTTTCACCATTCTTGCTGCAAGCCAGAAAACAGATTCTGTTACCCTTTTCCCATCCACCTTCAAAACAGGAATCCGGATGAAAAACACTTGTCCACTCCCGATATTTCTGAGAATCAACAACAGCATCCCATACTTCCTGAGGTTTTCCATGAATTATTATTTCGAAATGCATTTTCTGCATAAGACTACCCGATTTGATAATGGATTACAGTAGATCAAAATAAAACCAGATAAATGCCAGATTTTTCGCTTTAGAATGAGAAATTCTGCTTATGGGTTACGAAACTTGTCTTGTAATTTCAGACCCGGAGAAATTAGATCTCGATCTTTTAATTAATGCTTCCAAAAATAAGTCTTATGCCTACTCCGCCACTGAGCACAAAATCATCATCAGGTATAAACTGCCATTGAGGAGCGACTTCTCCAAATATTGACAGGGGAAAAGAATTAAAAAGATATTCAACTCCTACTGGAACTCTTGCTCCCAGAAACCAGTCATCACCTACCCTGGCTGCAAGCCCTGCTCCTATATAGAATGGGAAATTATTCCCATTGGTAATGACCCTAAGGTTAAAGGGGTGAATCAGAAAATCGATATGCATTTCGAAAGTACCATTCTCAGTGAATGACCAGGCGGCAGATAAATCTGTAGCAGTTATGGTTCCATGCCAGAATTTCAGACTCAAACCGATTGGTTCTCCCAGCAGTGCACCAATTTCGAAACGAGGGGTGGGCCTGATGACGAGTGTGTCTTGAGCCTGTGTCTGAATCAATAAAAAAAATACTGCGGATATGCACAATATTGATTTCATGAATGCTCCTTTGAAATGGTTTTTCCTGTTAACCGCAGTATTTAAGCGCAAAGGATATGCCGCTGCCCTTAGTTTCTCTTTATTTGACCAATTCTGACGATTATTATATAATAGAGCATAAAAAGGCAGTAGCTCCCCCCAAAAGAGGTGAAAAACAGAATTGCTCTCAAAGGCTAAAAGTATGAAAAAAATAAAGTTATTCCTGCCTGGTGTGGCTATTGCTTTGCTGGGAGGTTGTGCTGGTTCTGTGCATCAGATTCACAATGAGGCTTTATTGCCAGAAATAGATGTTATACAGGTAAAAGAAAATTCTGACGAGGCACTGAAACTGGCTCAAGAAGCCAAACTTAATGTTAACGTACTTTCCACTAAAAGCACTGAATTAGATAATAAAATCATTCTCCTCTCGGAGGAGATCTCCAGCGTTTCTGCGGCTAAAATCGAAGAGTTGGAAACCCAACTGGCGTTATTAGTAGAAGCCTATAAGGATCTTCATGCGCAAATTAAAGCAATCGAAGCTATGCCTCTGCGGGTAAATCAGAAAAATCCGAAGAACACTGAACCAACCTTTTCTCCAGGCTCTGCCATCTCTTTGGTAAGCACACCAGAGTATGACCTTTATCAACAGGCGCTTCAGATTTTTAACAAACGGCAATATGAGGAAGCAACAGCCTTATTTAACGATTTGCTCAAACATTATCCTAATGGACAGTATGCAGCAAATGCATATTACTGGATCGGTGAATGTTACTATGCAACCAGTGACTTTGCATCTGCAATAAATGCCTTTAACAAAGTTCTGACATTTAAGCAAAGTCAGAAATGTGATGACGCCCAGAATAAAATTGCTCTCAGTTTCTTAAAAATGGGTCAATCGGTGGAAGCTAAAGCAGAATTCAAAAAACTGATAGAAAGGTATCCGGCAAGTGAGTTCGTGCCCAGAGCAAAACAGTATCTAAAGGAGATATGGTAGATCTTTGGGTTAAAAATCCAAATCACTTGCTATATTTATCACGAGGCTGCTTGAGAATAGCTTTTTTTATGGAATTTGCTTTTTAATTTTATCTTTCAGTTCAATCTCCTGAATCCGCTTTTTTCTCATCCCTTTCTGAAGCATCTGTTGGGTGTTCAAATAACAAATACATGGGCATCTTTGAAGGAATAAGTTCTATTTTGCAATAATGCGTCTGCTTAGCATATGCCCTGAAAAATGAGCACTTACTATATAAAGGCCAGGGGAGAAGTTTTCCGTTTGCAAAACGTGTTCCTGATTTGTCTTTACGATTTCAGATCTGATAATTTTTCCATGAAGATCTGTTATTCGCATAAGTACATTTTTTTCAGCCGCAACCGATGTGCAGAAAATAACCCGGTTACCGTTTAATTCAATTCTATATGGCAAACTCTTTATGTCAGGAACTCTGCTCAGGGTTATATCCCCGACATCGACTATCTGCCAGTATTGGGTCTCCCTTGAAGCAGATGCTACATCCTGAATGATCCTGTCCCCATCTGCACGCAGGTAATGTCCACTATGGGCCATTTTGATTCTGGCTTCATCTTTACTCTGGGTTTCAAATTCAAAGACAGCACGCTGGTGAGTTCCTCCATTCCAGCCATATAGGCCAACCACCGCCCCGGCACTTCTTGATTCATTCGGTATTTCCAGCACCTTGTTTCCAAATTCAAGCCTGAATACATTTTCTTCGTTCAGGGAAATCATCCGTACCACTGAGGTAGAATCATAATTGCTGCTTAAAGCAAGTGTGTTACCATTTAATACAACCATGTATCTGCCATCGGCTTTCGAGCGTAAACGACAGGCTTTATAAAACTCCTCTCTGAACATGTCCTTATACATCTCATTTACTATCAGGCAATGATAGATTAAATCCTGCTCTGATTTGACTTCACTGGCATAGTTAAGCCCATAAGGCCAGAAATGCTGTTGATCACCATGAAGAAGAGCATTGGGGTCGTTGGTAATCTCACGTAACTTCGCTGTTGCTTTAGGGCCAGTAAATACTTTGTCACTGTTGACAAGATTTCTGTATTCGGTTGTGGTTCCGATGCCCAATGTATGTGCTATCTCATGCAATGAAGTATGTACAACCATATAAGATCTGTTTGATCCAAATCTGATGGTACCATTAAAACTGGCATCTGCGGTCTGAACTTCTGTATTGTAGTATACATTTAGATGTTTGGTCAAAGTAGTGTACCGGTTATAATAGCCAAGAGCGGAATCTATAGCTGTTTTGATCTTTGAATAGGCATCCAACTGATCCTGAGTCGGATTGGATTCTCGGTGAAGAGTATACGTCAGATTTCCACTTAACTGCCCAAAAACCATCGAATTAAAGCAGATAAAACATAGAAACGCCGATTTTAAAAATTCTTTAAGCTTCATCTATTCCTCCAAAACTCCAATCCGGTTCAGGTTTGTATCTACTGATAAAAAATCCAGGTATAGAGGTAATAAGAGATAATATATGAATAATCAGCATATATAGTCAGATGAAAATGCTAATTAAAAAAATAAGATCAGGCTTTATTGCCCTGCTCGATCATTATGACAACAGATCTGCATCACCGGTTGAAGATACCAGCATAGTTGTAGGCATATCTTTCAGAAGTTCATTGAAATTGCTTTGAAAAGCAAGAATTTCGGATGGTTCCGGAATATCAAAACCCAGAAAAATGATACTCGCATCCGATGAATTTTCTTTGAGAATGGAGGAGAAATCCTGATTCGAAACAATGATTTTGACAATAGCCTTGATCCTGGCATTCTCAATGAGAGACTCAAGCTCAAAACGGGTTTCTTCGGCTTCATCGTTATTTTTTATCACCCGCAAAATTCTTATCTGTGAACCTGACCATTCGGGATTTATTGATAAAAGATAAGCCAGTATTACCATCAGAGAGCCATTACGTCTGCCACGCCACCATACATCGATTCTTGGTTTTCTGCCTGAGTTTTTTTCCGGCAGGCCACCATCATGGATAAGCATTGTACTCATTTGAAGTTGCTTGGCTATACGTATGGAATCAAAAAACGACTTTACCCGTTGGGGATCTGATGACCAACCGAAAATTGCCAGGTTGGGTTTAATAGGACCGATAGAGATTGATTGGAAAAAATGGATCAATCCGTTGTCAAAATCATTCGTCACCAGAACTTCTGCGAATGCCTTGATTCGATGCAATTGAATAAACTGGTTGAGAGTATCCAGATGATCTTTTCTGGCAATTGCGATTTTACTGAGATCTCCAATAATCAGATTTACCAGAATTACAATTCCTCTTCCACTTCCAAGCCAGTCTGCGCATTTAACCAAAGTAAGACGACGGGAAGGATTTCCGGAAAGAACCACTATGGTAGGGCGCCAGTTTTTTGGGTGAAGCGGCAGATTGGACAGGGTCAAAAGATTATTTCGTACCTGGGTATAATAAAAACCTCTGCGGGCATCACCAAATGATGCCACCATTATATTTTTCCGGACATAGTTAAACAGCAGACCCATAAAAATGACTGCAGTGAAAGCGGCCATAGCATCTATCAGAAATGAAACAGCCAAAGAAGCAATTGCTCCTGTTAGGGCTGGAAGCCAATGAAAGTATTTAAAGCGGGGCCTGAATGAAGGGTTACGGCTGAACGTCTCTACAAATGCTGCCAGATTTATTATCCCATATGTCCATAAGAAAAGCATGGTTACCATTGACGCAACAGTGTTAAGTGCCACTCCGGCACCGCTGTTGCCTGCAGAAATTATTATCCCAAGGCTGATAATAAAACTCAGAACCAATGCGCGTCTTGGTTCACCGCTTTTTGACAGTTTAGAAAAGAAATTGACTGGTTTAAGGAGCTGATCCTTTCCCAGCGACTGCAGCACACGCGGAGCCCCCAGAAGTGAACCGATTGCACTGGAGAGTGTAGCGCAGAAAACACCAATCACCACTAAAAATCCGGTGTAAAATGGTGAAACTGCAATCAGACTGTGAAAAGGCGTGCTTATTAGTTGTTCTCTTGGTATGGCTCCTGCGCAAAGGACCAACTGTGCCACATAAATCAAACCAGCTATTAAGATAGAGCTTATTGTGCCTATAGGAATTGAACGGCTTGGGTTTTTCAGATCACCAGACATATTTACCCCTGCCAGAAAACCGGTCGCCGCAGGAAAATAAATGGCAAAAAGTGTCCAGAATGAATAGGTTTGATCATATCTGGGCATTTTATTACTCTGCAAAATTTCCGGATTGAATTTGAGCGATGCACCCAATAGAAAGACAAATATGGATAAACCCAATAAGCTCATAATTACATATTGAGCTTTTATTGCCCAGTCTGCACCTTTAAAAGTAAGTATAAAAAGAGCTATGAGCGTAATGATCGATATATTCAAAAAGTATGGCTGCATTACTGGAAAGGTCCTTATCAGCGACTCCGAAAAACCGATTACATAAAATGGAATGGACAATGTTTGAGCAAGAAAGAGAGTTAACCCTATAGTTGCCCCGAATTCAGGACCTAATGTGCGTGAAATAAGATAGTAAGCTCCCCCTCCTTTTACATCGATGTTGGTGGCAATAGCGGAGATAGACAGACCGGTCGTAATAGTTATGGTTTTTGCCAGACCAAGAATAATCAGTGCTCCCCATAATCCAGAATAGCCAAGCACAAAATTGGCTCTCATAAACAATATGACACCCAGAATACTCAGAATAGAAGGGGTAAATACACCGGCAAAGGTAGAGAATTTTGGTGAGGTGGTTTCTTCTCGCACCTGCTTAATTTCAGATTTTTTAGATGAGGTCCATTCTTTTAATAAGGATTTCATATTTGAAAGATAACTTTTTATGCCAGCAGTGAAAAGTCAAACTTGGGATACGCAAGGAATAATGAAAGAGAAAAGCGGTGAGAAATTTTCAGTAATTACTTACAATTTCTTCCCCGTTTATTATCACCGCTATGATTTCAGGATCTGCCATAAGCAGCTCTTCCAAAGGGTCTTCTAAAGGATCGTACGCGAATCTCACAGCAATGATATCTGCCAGTTTCCCCTGCTGCAAAGATCCTATCTGCTGCTCCATTCTTAAGGCTTTGGCAGGATTAATTGTTACCCATTTCAACATCTCTGATGCACTGATATGGGGGTAAGCCTTCTTTAACCAGAACAATTCATCAAAGAGGCTCATAATTCCAGGAGCCGCAATCCCTTCTGTGCCTAAGCAGATAAGGACATTTCTGTTTCTGGCAACATCCAGTGGAAAACCCTTGTGCCCCAGTTCCTGTGTGTAGCTATGACAGATTACCACCGCTGCTTTTTTTCTGGTCAGCCATTCCAGTTCACTGCCATTAACATAATTGCAATGAATACAGATACCACCATCCGGAATCAGATCATTTTGCAGTGCATAATTCATTGAACCCATGGAAGCATCGCTAAATGGCCAGGGTTGCTTGCGGGTTAGCTGAAAATAAAGATCTCCTCTCTTTTCAGAAAATGCCTGCAACTCTTCTGCACTTTCGGCAATGTGAGAAACCCATAGAAGATCGTTTTTTGCAATTAATGACAGAAGTCTCTGATGTGCCGTTTTTGATAAGGAATAGATTCCATGTGGTCCTATCCCTGTTCTAACCTTTGAAGTAGCTGGTGGAAGAGAATTAAATATTCTTTCAAGAATTTCGGATTCCTGTGCCGGATCATCAACATTAATTTCGCTTATTACAACTGATCGTATTGCTTCATCTTTCAAAATATCGTATGAATAGCCCAGGCGGGAATTATCAACCACAGTAGTTACCCCCTGGGCCAAAAGTTCCCGGATTTTAAGTTTAATTGAGGTCCTTACCGCATCTGGTGATGCCTGACGTATCCTGGCACGGTTTTTTATATCCCAGGTGGTAAATGTTTCATCCGGATTTTTTTGAGCTCCCCGCAAAAAACTGTGCTCCAGATGGGTATGCATATTTATGAAACCTGGAAGAACAAGGGAATCACCCAGGTTCACGATCCGGTCCTTTTGCCCTTTTCGAACTTTGCTTCTGGGCCCCACAGAACTTATCTTGTTTTCTGAAACGGAAATAGCACCATTAAGAAGCAATTCTCCAGAATCCAGAAGTATCCATTTGGCGAAATAGATGGTTTCCATAACGAACAAAAATATATTCAGGGATTCTTTGAATTAGACAGCCAAACTATTCTCTTTAGTTTCTGCCCTGAATAAATTGAGCACTCTGGTTGACTTCATTATCTACTGCACTTATTTTTAGCCATTATCTTAAATACAATTTATCCGGAAAGGATCAATATGAAATTTCATCTTCTTATCTCTGCAGCCACCTTAAACCTGGTGAATGCGGCCTCTGTTTTCAGCCAGGAAACTCAACAGACTGCCCCCAGTGGAGGTTTTGGAAGCCTTCTTCCCATGCTTGCTTTCATGTTTATAATCATCTACTTCTTTATGATTCGTCCTGAGCAGAAAAAGCAGAAAGAACGTGCGGAAATGTTGAAAAACATTAAAAAGGGAGACAAGGTATTAACCGCTGCCGGCATTTTAGGTGTTGTGGGAAATATCAAAGAAAATACTGTAATGATAAAAATCGGTGAAAATTCGGTAGTTGAATTTACCAAATCCGCCATTACATCCGTAATAAATGAGATAGAAAAACCTGTTGACAAATCTGATAAGGAGAAAAAGTAGTAGTGCTTGAAGTTCGATTATATGGTGATCCGGTTTTACGCAAAATCGCAGAACCAATAGATAAATTTGATGATGCTTTACATAGATTGATCGAGGAGATGGTGGTAACCCTTAGAGCTGAGGATGGAGTCGGGTTGGCTGCTCCTCAGGTGGGTGAATCGATTCGGCTGGCTCTGATAGATATAACCGGAGGTGAGAAGGATCCCGTTGTGTTTATCAACCCTGTTATTTTCAATCCTTCCGAGCAGAAAGAGAGTGCTGATGAGGGATGTCTGAGCCTGCCGGGTATTACTCTTTCTATAAATCGTCATGTCAGAGTCAGTGTGAGAGCCTTGAATGCAGAAGGCAAAGAGTTTGTTATTGAAAATGCAGAAGGACTTCTTGCCAGAGCCCTTCAGCATGAGATTGATCATCTTAATGGGTTAATGATAATAGATCATGTCTCAGCTCTACAAAAGACTATGATCAGCAACAAACTGAAAAAACTGAAAAACTCCTCTCGTGATAAATCTCAGACTGCCTAAATTCGTTTCCATAGCAGTATTTTTCTGCTTTCTATATCGGTGTAGTCCAAATCTGCGACTTATCAAGTACAACCCACCAAAATCCTCTTCCACTGCTTCAGTCTCTGAACCTAAGACCGAAACTGTTATGGATACTCAGGTAACTGAAGCAGAAGCAGTGGACAGCTTATCTGCTGTCAATGACAGTACAGATATTGAAATCGATTTCAACTCAGCATTCGATTCAACCACCGATACCGCTTCCTTAGCAGTAAATCCCAGAGATTCATCATTGCAGCCCAAATGGTATCCACCTTTCAAAATAACCAAAAGAAAAGTACGAATCGCCCTGGAAAGAAATGTTTCCGAAGCATCTTTTTCCACCAGTAAGAAGATCTTTCTAAAAACATCCACCAGGAATATTGGAATCTCTGCACAAAAATTTACTGTGCGAAGCTCAAAGGATGGAAGATTTTTTTTTGCAGGTCCTAAGGGAATGAGAGAAATAACAATTCCCTGCACACTTTTTACCTCTGGTGCCGAAAATCTTATTATGCTCAATCAAGTCCTGTACAGAGGAAATCTGATTCTGTTCAGTGAACAAAAAGGCACATTCTCTATAGTTAACCACATCGATGTCGAACAATATCTCAGAGGTGTCTTGCCTCTTGAGATTGGAAAACATCCAGAAAGTCTTATTGAAGCCCTTAAGGCACAGGCAGTAGCTGCAAGAACTTATACTTACAAACGCATGCAGGAACGTAAAAATGCCCCCTTTGACATGACAGCAACGGTTCAGGATCAGGTCTATGGCGGTGCCGATCCAGAGTACAGAGAATCGGATCTGGCTATCAAAATGACTGAAGATCTGATAATGGTTTGTGAGAACAATCTGATTAATGCCTATTATCATTCCACCTGTGGAGGCAAAACTGCAAACATTGAGGATGTCTGGGAGAAGCCATATTGCAGCTATTTAAGATCAGTAAACGATCTGGATTCATCCGGTCAGCCTTATTGCCGAATCTCTCCCAGGTTCAACTGGCAGGAAAAATGGGCAAGTGATGCCTTTTTTGATCAAATCCATAATAATCTGTTAAAAGCGTATCCTCAAAAAGTTCGTCATGGTTCTGTTAAAGAGATTACTGTAAAAGAAACTTACTCCTGTGGCAGAATCAAGCGCTGCACCTTTTCCGGACATGGATGGTCTGTGGATATGGGAGGAGATCGACTACGCTTTATAATAAAACGTAATACACCGGAAAAATCCATCTTGCAAAGTGCTAATTTTAAAATAGTGTCAACAGGTTCCAAAGAGGTGCTTATAAGCGGAACCGGATATGGCCATGGCGTAGGGATGTGCCAGATGGGAGCTATTGGCAGAGCCGCTGCCAACCAGTCATTTGAACAGATATTGAAAACCTACTATACCGGTATTGTTATTTGTACCGCAACAGAACAGGATTGAGAATGAGATTCATCGCTGATTTACATATTCATTCCAGGTACTCACTGGCTACCAGTTCTCAATTAACACCTGAGATGCTTGATCTTTGGGGAAGAAAAAAGGGAATCAGGGTTGTTGGAACCGGTGATGCCATACACCCGAAATGGTTTGATGAACTGAAAGAGAAACTGGTTCCTGCGCAAAACGGTCTTTTCCGGCTGAAAAAAGATCTGGTGCATAACGATGCCGCCCAATATGGTGATCAGGTCCATTTTATACTCTGTTCAGAGATAAGTTGTATTTACAAAAAGAGTGGCAGAGTCAAAAAGGTGCATAATCTGATTTATGCTCCTTCATTTTCCGCTATGGCCCGAATCCAGAAATCTCTTGGTAAAATCGGAAATATAACTTCCGATGGACGACCGATTCTGGGGTTAGATTCACGGGATCTTCTGGAAATAATACTCAGTGCTGATTCTGATGCCGTACTTATACCGGCTCACATATGGACACCATGGTTTTCGGTCTTAGGATCCAAATCCGGATTCGATTCGATAGAGGAGTGTTACGGTGACCTATCAGATCACATTTTTGCAATAGAGACAGGATTGTCTTCCGATCCTGCAATGAATCGCCAATGCAGGATCCTTAACAGATATGCGCTGGTCAGCAATTCCGATGCTCATTCTCCGGAAAATCTGGGACGTGAAGCGAACCTGTTCGATACAGAGCTGAGTTATTCTGCAATCATGAATGCCCTGAAAAGTAAAGATAAACATTTCATAGGAACTGTGGAGTATTTCCCGGAGGAAGGAAAATATCATCTGGATGGTCATCGCAAATGCAATGTATGCTGGGAACCACAACAGACCAGAAAATATAAGGAAATATGCCCGGTGTGCGGGAAAAAAGTGACTATAGGAGTCTTGAACCGCGTAGCTGAACTCTCAGATAATTCTACACAAGACGAAATTCCCCAAAAGCAGATCTGGCATTCGGTTACCCCGCTCAAAAACATACTCTCAGAGATACTGCAGGTCGGTGTTAACAGTAAAAAAATCTCCGAATATTATGAAAGTTTATTACACAAATGCGGTTCGGAATTTAACATCCTTCTGGATATCCCCATCGATGAGTTACAAAAAACTGACAAAATGGTGGCCGATGGAATAGAACGGCTCAGATCCGGTAAAGTAAAGATCAAAGCCGGTTATGACGGCGTTTTCGGCTCTATCAAAGTGTTTGGATAACTGATCTGTTCTGTCTTATTTGTTTATAACATCACCTTCAACTATCAAGGTATGAACCGAAAAGGCCAGGAAAAAAATCGATCTGTAATACGTGCGGACATTTATCAGAGAGCTACCCTGAGGCTCTCCCTTTAATGCATCTCTTATGGCCACGTTATAATCCGGTCTTGACAGCGGCAGTACATTGAAGAGACTGATCGCTGTTTGTTTTCCCTGAACCGATTTTGTAGTCTTATAATTCCTGTCCCGCAAGGGCTCTATCGATGGACTGAGTCCTGCAGGTGCATATACACATCCGGAAAGCGCCATCACCAATAATAAAAACAATGTTGAAATGATTTTCATCAAAAACTCCTCTTTGTTTATCATACTTACGGGAATTCGCTAAAGAATTCTAACAAAGAGGATTATGACTTTTCAACAGGGAATTAAGAAACAGCTTCAGTTAAATAATTAAACCCAAATTGTCCATTAGGGTAATACAAAGATGGTGAGTTAAGCGGTTCCAAGCGGGAAGGAAATCATGGACGCAGTAATTAAAGGTAGTTTAATTTCACCTTTCATTGGAACCTGATATAAACATGTATTTCAAAAAGATGTGGTTTTAATATTTATTATTAAAAGTCAGTAGTGTCCGGTTAATTTAACAAAAGATCAAGGCCACCAAACCTATATTTA